>JAENWO010000315.1 GCA_016649925.1 Actinomycetales bacterium | reverse complement strand
TCCGTCGGAATCGCCGTAGGCATGGCCACGAACATCCCGCCGCACAACCTGCGCGAGGTCGCCTCCGGCGTCCAGTGGCTCCTGGACAACCCGGGGGCCAGCGCCGAGGAGCTGCTCGAGGCGCTGATGCTGCGCATCAAGGGTCCGGACTTCCCCACCGGGGCCCGCATCCTCGGCCGCCGGGGCATCGAGGAGGCCTATCGGACCGGTCGCGGTTCGGTCATCATGCGCGCCGTCGTGGAGGTCGAGGAGCTGCAGGGCCGCAACTGCCTGGTGGTCAGCGAGCTGCCCTACCAGGTGAACCCGGACAACCTCGCGACGAAGATCGCCGACCTGGTGCGTGACGGGCGAGTCCAGGGGATCGCCGACATCCGCGACGAGACGTCCGGCCGGGCCGGTCAGCGCCTGGTCATCGTCCTCAAGCGGGACGCGATCGCGAAGGTCGTGCTGAACAACCTCTACAAGCACACCCAGCTGCAGGACACGTTCGGCGCGAACATGCTCGCCCTCGTCGACGGCGTCCCGCGCACCCTGAGCCTCGACGCGTTCATCCGGCACTGGGTGGAACACCAGGTCGAGGTCGTCGTCCGCCGCACGCAGTGGCTGCTGCGCAAGGCCGAGGACCGCATCCACATCCTGCGGGCGCTGATCAAGGCGCTCGACGCGCTCGACGAGGTCATCGCCCTGATCCGGCGCTCGTCCACCGTGGACGCTGCGCGCACCGGGCTGCGCGAGCTGCTCGAGATCGACGAGATCCAGGCGAACGCGATCCTCGAGATGCAGCTGCGCCGGCTCGCCGCGCTCGAACGGCAGAAGATCATCGACGAGTTCACGGCCATCGAGGCCGAGATCGCCGAGTACCGGGCGATCCTCGCCTCACCCGCGCGCCAGCGCGACATCATCAGCACCGAGCTCGGCGAGATCGTCGGCAAGTTCGGGGACGAGCGCCGCTCGACGATCCTGCCCTACGACGGTGAGATGTCCATGGAGGACCTCATCCCCGAGGAGGAGGTGGTCGTCACCATCACGCGCGGCGGATATGCGAAGCGGACCCGTACCGACAACTACCGCCAGCAGCACCGTGGTGGCAAGGGCGTCCGGGGCGCGCAGCTACGCGGGGACGACGTCGTCGACCACTTCTTCGTCACCACCACGCACCACTGGCTGCTGTTCTTCACGAACTTGGGCCGCGTGTACCGGGCGAAGGCGTACGAGCTGCCCGAGGCCGGCCGGGACGCGAAGGGCCAGCACGTGGCGAACCTGCTCGCGTTCCAGCCCGAGGAGCACATCGCCCAGGTCCTCGACCTTCGCGACTACGAGCAGGCGGAGTACCTCATCCTCGCCACCAAGCGGGGGCTGGTGAAGAAGACCAGGCTCACGGAGTACGACTCGTCCCGCACCGGTGGCGTGATCGCCATCAACCTGCGCGAGAACGGCGACGGCGAGCCCGACGAGGTGGTCTCGGCCCGTCTGGTGGACTCGGAGAATGATCTGCTCCTCGTCTCGCGCAAGGGCCAGTCGATCCGTTTCACCGCGGGCGACGACGCCCTGCGGCCGACGGCGCGCGCCACGAGCGGGGTCACCGGCATGCGGTTCCGTGACGACGACTCGTTGCTGTCGATGGACGTGGTCCGGGACGGGGCCGACCTCTTCGTCGTGACGGAGGGCGGCTTCGCCAAGCGGACCGCCGTCAGCGAGTACCGGGTGCAGGGCCGAGGTGGACTGGGCATCAAGGTCGCGAACCTGGTCGAGGCGCGTGGCGACCTGGTCGGCGCGCTCATCACCGAGGCGGAGGACCAGGTGCTCGTCATCATGGAGAAGGGAAAGATCGTCCGCTCCGCCGTCGGCGAGGTCAACCTCACCGGGCGGAACACGCAGGGCGTGACATTCGCCAAGCCCGACGCGGGCGACCGCATCATCGCCATCGCCCGGAACCTGGACTCCGAGGAGGTCGCTGCGGCCGAGGGTGCGGCCGTAGCGGATGACGCGGACTCCGCCACCGATGGCGTAGCGTCTGCGGAGAACAACGACGCGCCGCAGGAAGGAAGCTGATGAGCGAGAACACCGAGGCAACGCCCCCGTCCCCGGCTGCGCCGGTGCGTACATCGGCCCGCACGGCCACGGCGGACCGTTCCGGGAGCACCGCCAGCTCCGGGAGCACCGCCAGCTCCGCGAGCACCGCCAGCTCCGCGAGCACAGAACGGCCGGGGCTGATGGACCGCCCGAGCTCGGAGGATTCCCGGCCGGGGCGGAGCACCGCGACCACCGGGTCGTCGTTCGCCACCAGTCCGCGACCCCAGGCGGGGCCGGCCGCCAAGCCGGCCGCCAAACAGGTCGGCCCCCGGCGGGTGCGGCTCGCCGTCTCACGGATCGACCCGTGGTCGGCGATGAAGCTGTCGTTCCTGCTCTCGATCGCCGTCGGCATCGGCCTCGTCGTGGCCACCGCCGTCGTCTGGTGGGTGCTGAACTCGATGGAGGTCTTCGCCAGCGTCCAGGGGATCCTCCAGGACGCCGAGGCGATGGACCAGTTCGGCCCCCTCCTCGAATACCTCGAGTTCTCCCGGGTGATCTCGGCCGCCACAGTCATCGCCGTCGTCGACGTGGTGCTCCTCACCGCCCTCTCCACGCTGGGGGCGTTCGTGTACAACATCGTCGCCGCAATGGTCGGCGGGCTGCACCTGACCCTCACCGACGACTGATCCCTCCGGCCGGTGCGGTTTGGGAGGACGGTGCGCCCTGCGGTAGTCTCAGCCGGCGCCGTGTGGATGTCCTCCATGCGCGGCGGGCCTATAGCTCAGACGGTTAGAGCGCTTCCCTGATAAGGAAGAGGTCGCTGGTTCGAGTCCAGCTAGGCCCACGTTCGTTCAGAAAGAGGACGGTTGATGAAGAAGGTGCTGGCTCTTCTGGCTACCGTGGCCGCGGGTGCCTTCGTGTGGCGCAAGCTCGCTGACCAGCGCGCCGAGCGGGACCTGTGGGCCGAGGTCACCGACCCGCTCGCCTGAGCCGCGGACAACTGCACACGGGGCCATGGCGCAATTGGTAGCGCACCTGCTTTGCAAGCAGGGGGTTGCGGGTTCGAGTCCCGCTGGCTCCACCACAGGCCTGCGGCCCTTCTCCACGTGGAAGGAGGGCCAGGACGCGGCCCGCGCCGCACTCGGAGCTCGTCCCACCCCCCGTGACCATGACCACGTCACCGACCCGTGGCACCCCGGTCGTCTCCTCGACGGTCCACCCCGGGTGCGGTACTCCGGCTCCCCGCCGATTTCGAGCCTGAGTCGAGCCTGAGTTGAGCCTGACTTGAGCCTGAGTCGAGCCTGAGTCGAGCCTGGAGGGTGAAGGTCACGACGATGGCCCGACCGTAGCCCCCGGGCGTGCCGAGCATCCGGCGTCGCGAGCAGCAGGGACGTCGTTGCGCGCGGTGCGCGGTGAATGTTTCTCGCGCACGGACCCATCCGCTGCCTGGTCGGCTCCGAACCTCGCAGTGACAGAGCAGAATCCCGCACGAGCCAGGAGCACATCATGAGGACGATCAGCCCCATTCGACCGACCGCTGCATTCGCCGCGGCCATCGCCCTGACCCTCGGCCTCGCCGCCTGCAGCGGCGCCGGCCCCACGGACGGCGCCACGACGCCGACGCCGACGCAGACCCAGGAACAGACCGACCAGCCCATGGAGGAGAGCACCGACACCTCGGCCGTCACTCCGCAGGGCACCGGCAACCGGTTCGTCGATGCACGTACGGCCGCCCAGCACATGCCGGGAACGGCGGCGACACTGACGGGCGGGTTCGTGAGCGCACTGGGCATCGCGGCCGCCGCCGCCACCCTCGACGAGAACTCGGTGGCCCTCTCGGACGCCGTGGGTTCGCTCGCCGGTGAGGAGAAGGGCGCCGCGTTCCTCGACCTGTGGCGCACGCACATCGGCTACTTCGTCGACTACGCCGTCGCGGTCAAGGGCGGTGACACCGCCGCCCGCGACGCCGCGCTCGCCG
>JAENWO010000417.1 GCA_016649925.1 Actinomycetales bacterium | reverse complement strand
CTCGGCCCCGCGGCGCAGCGCCTCGCGACGACGTTCCCCAGCCGGGCCGCCGACCAGGACTTCTGGCAGGCCCAACCCGTGTTCGCGTACTGGAACGACGCGATCGCCGACTACGTCGACTACGACCCCGTCAGCGCCGAGCCGGCGTTGCGGCCGAGCCGGCGTTGCGGCCGAGCCCCTCCATCGAGACCGCGGCCGCGGGCTCCCTTGGGGTGGCCGGTGGTGAGTCGCTCCTCGACGCGCTCGCGCACATCACGCACCCGGTGACGCTGATCCGGGGCCTCCCGCGGGCTGCTCGACGAGGAGCGCGCGCTGTCTGCACCGGAGCACGCGGCGCGCTGGCCGGACCAGCTCGGCCTTACGCTCGTCGAGGGCCCGGACGTGTACCACTACACGATCACGATGGGCCCGAAGGGTGCGTAGGCCGTGGCCTGCGTCGTCCGCGAGGCGCTGAGAGTGACAGGAGCGGCGAGATGAGCACGACGGTGGGGCTGGACAAGGTGGTCGGGAGCGCGGCCGAGGCGGTGGGCGACATCGGAGACGGGGCGTCGATCGCCGTCGGCGGCTTCGGCCTCTGCGGGAACCCGATGGTGCTGATCGAGGCGCTGCTCGCGGCGGGTCCCACAGGCCTGTCCGTGGTGAGCAACAACTGCGGGGTGGACGACTGGGGCCTGGGGCTGCTGTTGCGCGCGGGTCGCCTGGCCAAGATGACGTCCTCCTACGTCGGGGAGAACAAGGAGTTCGAACGGCAGTTCCTCTCCGGTGAGCTCGAGGTCGAGCTCACCCCGCAGGGCACGTTGGCGGAGAAGCTGCGGGCCGGTGGATCGGGCATCGCGGCGTTCTTCACCCAGACCGGGGTCGGCACCCAGGTGGCCGAGGGTGGGCTGCCGCGCCGGTACCACCCGGACGGCTCGGTCGCCGAGGCGTCGCCGGTGAAGGAGGTCCGCCGGTTCGGGCCACCGGGAGCGGAGCGTGAGTTCGTCCTGGAGGAGGCCATCAGCACCGATTTCGCCCTCGTGCACGCGTGGCGCGGGGACCGTGCCGGGAACCTCGTCTTCAACAAGTCGGCCCGTAACTTCAACCCGCTCGCCGCGATGGCGGGACGGGTCTGCATCGCCCAGGTGGAAGAGCTCGTCGGGCTTGGGGAGATCGCTCCCGACGAGGTACACCTGCCGGGGGTCTTCGTGCACCGGGTCGTGGTCGTGGGGCCCGATATCGAGAAGCGCATCGAACGTCGCACCGTGATGCAGGAGGGCTGAGTCATGGCACGGACCAGGCAGGAGATGGCAGCGCGGGCCGCCCTGGAGCTCGAGGACGGCGCCTACGTCAACCTCGGGATCGGGCTGCCCACGCTGGTGCCGAACTACGTCCCGGCGGGGCGCACCGTGGTGCTGCAGTCCGAGAACGGCATCCTCGGCGTCGGGTCCTACCCGGTGGAGGCCGACGTCGACCCGGACCTGATCAACGCCGGCAAGGAGACCGTCACGACGTTGCCGGGGTCGGCGTTCTTCGACTCCGCGCTCAGCTTCGCGATGATCCGCTCGGGCAAGATCGATGCGGCGATCCTGGGTGGCATGCAGGTCTCGGCCACTAGTGACCTGGCGAACTGGATGATCCCGGGGAAGATGGTCAAGGGCCCCGGCGGGGCGATGGACCTGGTGCACGGCGCCCAACGGGTCATCGTCCTGATGGAGCACACAACCAAGGACGGCACACCCAAGATTGTGGTCGAATGCTCCCTCCCGCTGACCGGACGGGGCGTGGTGGACCGCATCATCACCGACCTCGCCGTCATCGATGTCACCCCCGACGGCCTCGTCCTGCGTGAGAGGGCCCCGGGCGTCAGCGTCGAGGAGATCCTCGCCGCCACCGAGCCGCCGGTGCGGGTCGCACTCGACGCCGGGTGAGGCGCTCGCCTCGTTACCTCATCGACTCACCGACGCGATAACGTCGGCGACCATGGCGGACCTGTTCGACGGCTACCCCCAGGGTGTGGCCTGGGACGAGATGATCGAGTCGGATCACTCCGTCCGCGCTCCGTACCACCACGTGCACCGCATCATGGGAACGCTGAACGCCGACGAGCTGCGGCTGCGGGCCGACGCGCTGGCCCGTTCCTACCTCGCGCAGGGCGTGACGTTCGACGTCGGCGGTGAGGAACGGCCCTTCCCGCTCGACTCCGTGCCCCGCGTGATCGACGGAGCCGAGTGGGAGCTGCTCGCGCCCGGGATCGCCCAGCGCGTACGCGCCCTCGAGGCGCTCCTGGACGACGTGTACGGCAAGCAGAGGGTGATCGCCGACGGCGTGCTGCCGCGTGCGCTCATCGTCTCCTCCGCGCACTTCCACCGGGCGGCCCGCGGGATCCAGCCCGCCAACGGGGTGCGGGTGCACGTCGCCGGGATCGACGTGATCCGCGACAGCGTCGGCGGCTGGCGGGTGCTCGAGGACAACGTGCGCGTACCGAGCGGGGTGAGCTACGTCCTCTCCAACCGCCGTGCGATGGCGCAGTCCTTCCCCGAGCTGTTCTCCACGATGTGGATCCGTCCGGTGGCCGACTACCCTCGCCGGCTGCTCGCGGCGCTCAGTGCCGCGGCTCCTGCCGGGGTCGACGAGCCGGTGGTCGTGGTGCTCACTCCCGGCGTGTACAACAGCGCATACTTCGAGCACTCGCTGCTGGCCCGGTTGATGGGCGTGGAGCTCGTCGAGGGCCGAGACCTGTTCTGCGCGGGCGGCAAGGTGTTCATGCGCACCACGGAGGGCCGACGACGGGTCGACGTCATCTACCGCCGCGTGGACGACGAGTTCATCGACCCGGTCGTGTTCCGGCCCGACTCCCTCCTCGGCTGCCCCGGGCTGCTCGGTGCTGCCCGGGCCGGTGCGGTGACGATCGCGAACGCGGTGGGCAACGGCGTCGCCGACGACAAGCTCGTCTACACCTACGTCCCGGACCTGATCCGCTACTACCTGGGGGAGGACCCGATCCTGGCCAACGTGGACACCTGGCGGCTGGAG
>JAENWO010000324.1 GCA_016649925.1 Actinomycetales bacterium | reverse complement strand
GTCGCGAGCACAGCGAGGGCGACGAGCACGAGGTAGACCCGCACCTGGTCCGGCCGAAGGTCCGTGAAGCGCTGCTGGAACGGGAGCGTCAGCAGGAAGCCGGTAAGGATCTGGGTGCCGGTCTGCGTGACCCGGAGCTCCTGCATCAGCTCGTCCCAGTTGCGGTCCGAGCGCTCCGCGGGCGTCTCGTGACGCTCCGCCACCTGCCCGCCCCGATCGGTATCCACCCCGACATTGTCGCGGGTGAGGGCCGCGCCCGCGCGCCGTTCCGCGGGCTCTTAGTTCCCGGCGGCCCGGAACTGGTCCACGACCTCCTGGGGGATACGACCACGGGGTGTTAGGGGGATGCCGCGGGCGCGGGCCCACTCCCGCACCGTCCGCGGATCCACGCGGGTCAGGGCGCGCAACGGCGTCGGCTCGGGGATGCCGTTGCGTAGGCGCCGGGAGGCGGCGATGAACGGGGCGAGCGAGCGGTGCAGCGCCGCGCGGTTCCTGGCGCTCAGGTCCAGCTCGTAGGTCTCGCCGTCGAGCGCGAAACTGACGGTGTGATCGGCGCGGCCGCCGTCGATGTCGTCGGTCAGCGACGTGCTGGTCCTCGTCGTCATGGCTCCCCACCGGTGGCGTCTGTGGGCTGCCATCGTAGGTCCTCGCGTCCGCCCCCGCGCGGCGTCGCCTAGCCTGTTCCTGTCGAAACGGACCGGAGGAGCGTGCTGAGCGTGCGGGGCGTGCTCGCGACCCTGGCCGGGACCTGGCCCCGGCGGCTCGCGATCGCTGCACTGGCGCTGCTGCCGGTGGTCGTCGCCATGGTCGGTGGCTTCGCCACGGTGCCCCCGGCGCCGCCCCGACAGGTTCCGCCGGGTGAGCTCGTCCAGCTCGGACCCTACGACGCCCGGGTGGAGTCCTTCTTCGTCTCCGACCGGGTCCGTGTCAGCTCGCTGCCCGAGGGTGCGGACGCCTGGCTCGGTGTGGTCGTCGAGCTGACCGTCACCGGCACCGCGGAGGAGTACTACCTCCCGACGACGATCCAGCTGCCGCCGAGCCAACAGGTGCTCGGCAGCGGTGCACCCGACACCGAGATCCTCGTGCGCGACGGCTCGATGTTGTTCCGGCTGCTCCCCGGCCTGCCCGAACGCGTGGCCCTCCTGTACGCCGTTCCGGACGGCGAGGCGGTGGGTGACGAGCTCACCCTCGCGTTGCACTCGATGTACTCCGACGAGAGTTTCCTCTTCGAGGAACCATCGTGGTATGAGGACGAGGCGGTGGGGACCGTCACCGTGCCACGTGACGACTTCCTGCCCGCGGTGCTCATCGACGAGGAGACGTGAGGCTCGCCCCGCGGCTCCGGATGGCCGTGCTCACCGTCGTCGTCGTTGCAGCCGGCGTGGGAGTGAACCAGGCGAACGAGCGGCTGCCGCCGTACGGGGAGACGAGCGTCGCCATGGAGCTCGGACGGGACGCCGTCGTCCCCCCCTTCCAGATCCTCGTCCATGGCGCGCGCGGGGCCGAGCACGTGCAGGACATCACCGGGGAGCCGCTGACCTCCTCCGGTGTCTGGGTCCTCGTCGAGCTCTCCTACGCCACGCTGGACCGTTCCGGCACGCCGCAGGAGTTCGAGCTCAGGGACAGCAGCGGGCGGCGTTTCAGGAGCAGTGAACGTGTCGCCGGTGCCAACCCCTGGGAGGCGGGGGCCGATATCTGGCTGCGCGGCGAGATCGTCTTCGAGGTCCCCCGTGACGCCCTCGGCGAGCTGACCCTCGTCGTCTGGCCGCAGGGGAGGGACCAGGGGCTACCGAACCGGTACGGGCAGCTCTTGCTCTGGGTGGACCCGCTCGCCGTCGAGGAGGAGCTCGCGGTGCTGGCTCAACCCGTGCTGCTCGACGCGGGGGAGCGATGATCCCGACGCCGCCTCCCGGGCAGGTGCCGCCGTCGACGCCGGCACCGTGGCCGCAGGACCACCTCCGGCCACCCTCCACCCGCTTCCTCGTGCTGCTCGGTGTCCTGGCGATCGTCGTGGCGGTCGCGCTCGGTTGGCGGGTGACGCAGCAGGGCCGGACCGGGTGACGCAGCAGGGCCGGACCGGGTGGTGGACCTTGGAGTCGCACCTGGCGGTGTCGCCCGGACCCGACGGCCGGGCCAGTCGGGACGGTGTCTGGGTCGGTCCCGTCGAGGTCGAGCAGATGGACGCCGTCACCACGTGGAGCGAGCCCTGGGACGTGCCGGACGGCTACACCGTGTGGCGGGTCGGTCTCGCGGTGACGTCCACGAACTCCGACCTCGGCACCTGCGACGTCGTCGTGCAGGACGAGGACGGCCGCCTGTACACCGCCGGCCGGTTCGTGCCCTACGGGGTGGAAGGGATCGAGACGTTCGTCCAGTGCGGCGTTTCGGAGGAGCCGCTGCCCGAGGTCCAGAATGCCCTCGTGCTGATGCCTGCCGACGCCGAACCCCGGTACGTGCGCGTGGAGAGCAGCTGGAGCCTGAGTCCGTACTACTTCAGGTTGCCGGTCGGGACATGACCGGGGAGGCGCAGCGCGCGCGGTGCGCCGAAGCGGTGCAACAGGTCGTCCGTGGCGGCAGCGAGCAGGACCGCTGAGCCCATCAGGCCGAGAATCTCCGCGACCACCTCGATCGGGTCGTACAGCGCGATCCATCCGAGGTTGGACAACTGGCCCGCGATGGCACGGACGACGCCCCACACGAGGTACGGGGTCTGGTTGACGGCGACGTAGGCGAGGCAGAACAGCAGGACCGGTGACCAGCCCGCCCGCAGGATCATGGCCGTGCCGCCGAGAAGGGCGCCGAACCGGCTGTCCGGTTCGGCGATCGAGTGCCAGGCCCTGGTCACCAGGGAGTCCCCGAACCGCTGGTTGATGCGGGCGAGGAAGCGCACAGAGTTTCCGGCGCGGGCGAGATCGGTGTCGTCGATGACGTCCGTGGCTTGGATCCCGTAGACGATCACGCCGATCGCGAGCCAATCGGGACGACGAGCGCCGTCGAGGCGCCCCACGCCAACGTCTCGGCCGCGCCCAGGAGCCATCGTCCGACGCCGCCGAGGGTGGGGAGGGTGATCTCGAGAGTGGACCACCACCCCTGGAGCCAGTGGGCCACCGCGCGGCTGTCCCACCACGTCTGCACGTTCGTCAACGCGTAGGTGATCACGTACGCGCCGAGCACGATCCAGACGAGCTCGCAGTAACCGACGAGGACCTGGAGGGCGTTGCGGCGCGGGTCCTCTCGGTGCGACCATAGACGCTCGGTGCGCACGAGCCGTCCCCCGACGGCGCGCATCAGGATCGCGACGGCCACGATGGCGAGGACCGTGAGCGAGGTGGCCGCCGGGATCCGCAACGTCGTGTCGATGGTCCCGGCTACCTGTTCCCGCCCGAGGTCGTCCTCGACGCCGGAGTACGCGTGGTTGCGCAGGTCGTCGTCCATTGCGCCGGTGCTCTGGTAGACGACGAGGAAGGGGATCAGCACGCTCCCGACGGCGGCCACGAGGTCGGCGACCACGTGCCGGGACTGCTCTCGGCGACGGAGTACGAGCAGCATCCCGACCACGGCGAGCAGCGAGCTGAACGGGACGAGGGAGAGACCCAGCATCCCCGGTACCGCGCCTAGGCGGCCGAGCCGGACGGCGAGGTCGGCCAGGTACCAGTGAGCCGCCACACCCGCCCCGGCGATGACCGCGAGCGCCGGCCAGTGTTCGACGAACAGCTGCCCCGCGGTACGCAGCAGCGCCAGGCCGTCGCCTGGCGCGAGCCCCTTGCCCGCACCTGCGCTGGACTGCTTCTCCCCGCGAGCGCTGGGCTCGGCCATCATGCGGCCACGATAGCGGGGGGAGGCCGGGCGGACGGGCGGCCGGACGTCGGTCGGCCGGACGAGGCCGCGTGATGCAGACGACGGGCTCACAGCTCCCGAGTAGGCATATGCATGCC
>JAENWO010000258.1 GCA_016649925.1 Actinomycetales bacterium | reverse complement strand
CCTCGCCCGAGGCGTTCGCCGCTCTCGCAGAAGAGGTTTTGCGCGGAGCCCGCACACGCTGACGGCGGGGCTCGGTCCAAGGCCTCCTCGGGTCCTCGCAGCCGGCGACCGGGTCCCACCGCAGTGTGTCCGGCCAGGCGATGGCAGCGGAACCGTGTATATAATCTAGATCGCGTCGCCGGGTTGAATTATATAACTATGAGTTCGTTGGGCTCCTCCCCGGTGACGGATGTCCAGGAGTGTCAGCTGGGCCCGGGGAGCTCGGTCCGTTGGGTACCGACGGACCGCGAAGTCGCGAAGTCGCCTACCTGACCGGCGTCGCCTTGATGTAGTGCGCACCGCGCCGCTCTCCCCGCAGCTCGAGGTCACCGGACTGGACGAGCGTGCGAAGCAGGGAACTTGCTTGCGTCGGGCTGATGGCACTGAGTTCCGCGGCTTGGGAGCGGGTGATCCTGCCGTGGGCGTCGACGTAGTTGAGGATCATCTGACGTTGCTGGATCGGGTCGAAACTTCGGACGCGAACATATGCGGAGCCGGAGCCTAGGGCGCGATACACGGCCGCGCTGAGGTGGTACGTCCGGCCACGACCGGTCCCGCGTGCCTCTACCACCCCGTCTTCGATCATGCGGGCCAGGGCGGAACGTGTCTCGGGCTCGGTCTTCTGGAGCAACTCTGCTGCTTCCAATGCGGTGACAGCGCCGTCCTGGCGTAGTTCGTGGAGGACCTGCAGGTCCGCCAGGCGTGAGGGTCTCCCAGTCTTCTGTTCCTGTTCGATCACGTACCGTGCGAGCGAAGCGTCTGCCTCCGTGATGGGAAAGACAGCGACGACGGACTCGTTCGTGCTGCGTGTGAAGTCCGGTGCAGCACGCCCCACGCGGAGCGTGCTCTCGAACATGCGCGGTATCCCCCGTCCGGACCGCTCGACCAGGCCGGCGCGTTTGAAGGCGTCGGCCAAGGTTCGGCTTCGTGGACGGCTGTCGTCGAGCAGGTTGTCGAGCCGGACTCCCTGTGGAAAGCCTCCTGGGCTCGTGATCGTCAGGGCGTCGTCTGAAAGTTGGACGCGGATCGCCCCCATCATCGTGTAGTCACGGTGTACCAGGGCGTTGGCGATCGCCTCGCGGACCGCCTCAGCGGGAACGAGCGGAATCGAGAGGCGAACCAGTCCGGCGTCAAGCTCCTGCTCGCGGTTGTACACCTCGAACCGGCGGTAGAGCTCCTCCGCTACGCGGAGCAGCCCGCCGGTCACGGTCTCGTTGATCTCGATCTTGGTCCCGCGGAGGACTTGGAACGCTGCCTCGTGGGTGGGCGCGAAGCGGCTCAACGCCTGTGGGCGGCCGAAGAGCAGCAGAGCACCCATGAGGGGCTCCACCGCGTCGGATCCGACGGAGACGACTCCGAGCGCGCGGGCGATCTCCACGTCGTCGAGCGCGGCGAGCCCGTGATCGCCGTCGCTACTGGACCGCCGAGCGAATGTCCTGAACCTCTCGAACTCCATGGGATCGAGGTCGTCCCAGGTGGCTCCGTGGACCCGAAGTTGGGCGTAGTCGGACTGTCCTGTGCTCGTCGTCTTGCTGAGCATCTCGTGCAGGGGATACGGGACGCACTGCGGTTTGCCGTCTGCTTGCATAGCTCGCCGCTTGTAGGTTCCGGCGTTCGTGCCGACGGGTGTCGATGACTCCTCGACCTCGATGGCCACGACTTGCGTCGGTTCGATCTCCAGGACCGTGACCCGTGCGCTCAGCGGTGGAATGGTCCTGTTGGCGATCAACGCCTGGAGACGAAGCGGGTCTGTGCTGGATCCGTGCCTCGGCCGTGCTCCGGTGATCGTTCCGTCGTCCTCGACTCCGAGGAGGAGTACGCCGCCCTCGCCATTGGCAAGGCAACTTACGGCCTCGACGAGGTCCGTATCGGAGTAGGGCTTGCGGGACTCGCCCTTGAACTCCACACTCAGCGTCTCGCCGCCGGTGATGAGCTCGTGTGCTTGGATCGGATCCACATCACAAGTATGCACCATTATATAACTGTTGGCCAAGAGCAAATAGCATATATAACCACGCGAAGTTCATGCAGGGCTTCCAGCGTCGTCGTCGATCAAGGCGGACATGGGCCTCAGAGCAGCTCGAGTCTCCGAGATCAGTGAGACCTGGCTACAGGAACACGGGGCAGCCGGGACCGGCGACGTCGCGGCGCCCGAGACGACCTGAGTGGCGATCGTGCGGTTGCGGGCACCACGTGCATGGCGGGCAGGATCCAGCCGGCCCGGGCATCGAACCGCAGACCGCTGAGGGGACGAACCACCGACTCAGCGATCGTCGACGGCCACGAGGTGCACCACCGCCGCGTGCTCCGGGAACAGCGCCGGCGCCTGCAGCCCCACCTCGGCGAGCGCTCGTCCCGTCAGCACGGGCGCCGTCGTCCACCAGGGCGGAGCCCCGAGCGACCGATCGGCCGCAGCAGCGCCCTCCGCCAGCACCGGTTCCACCCGGTACCGCAGCTCGGGCACGAGCCCGGGCAGCGTGACCTGCCCCGGCGGCCACGCCTGCCCGGTAACAGTGGCCACGAACGCGAACAGCGCCTCGCGGCCGTCCGCGCTCACCACGCCGTGCGCCCACAGGGAAGGATCGGGATGATCGGAACGTCGCACCACGCCGCCGTGCAGCAGCGCCCGGAACCGCTTGTACACCTCCACCCATGAACCGAGGCGGGACAGCTCGGGCGGAGTGGCCGTCGTCAGGTCCCACTCGATGCCGAAGTGGCCGAAGAGGGCCGTGATGGCGCGGAAATCCAGCTGGTGCACCCGCCCCGTGGTGTGAGAGTGCGGCGCCCCGACGTGGGCTCCCAGCATCTCCGGCGGCACGAGCAGCCCGGTCCAGCGCTGGATGTGCTGGCGTTCGAGGGCGTCGATGCAGTCGCTGCCCCAGATCCGGTCCGTGTGGGTGAGCACCTCGAGGTCGGCCCTGGCGCCCCCGGAGGAGCACGACTCGATCTCCAGGCCCGGGTGCCGCTCCTTGAGCTCGTCCATCAGCCGGTAGGCGGCGAGGGTCTGGCCGTGGACCCCGGCCCGCCGTGATGTCGGGTGGCCGGCCTCTACCAGGTCACGGTTGTGGTCCCACTTGAGGAAGTCGATCCGGTAGCGCGTCAGCAGGTCGTCCAACCGCTCCAGGAGGTAGGCGTACACCTCCGGGTTGCACAGGTCGATGACCTGCTGGTGCCGGGCCTCGGGCGGCAGCCGGTGGCCGGTGCCCATGATCCAGTCCGGATGCGCCCGAGCGGTGTCCGAGTCGGCGTTGATCATCTCGGGCTCGACCCACAGGCCGAACTCCATCCCCAGGTCCTTGACGTGGTCCACGAGCGGGGTGAGCCCGTCGGGCCACACGACGGAGTCGACGTACCAGTCGCCGAGGCCGGCGAGGTCGTTGCGCCGGTGGGCGAACCAGCCGTCGTCGAGCACGTACCGTTCGGCACCGACCTGCGCCCCGAGGTCCGCGAGCTCGCGGAGCTTGGCCAGGTCGTGATCGAAGTAGACGGCCTCCCAGGTGTTGAGCACGACCGGTCGGGGCCGCGTCGGGTGCGCCGCCCGCCCGCGCAGGAAGCCGTGGTAGCGCGCCGAGGCCTCGTCGAGCCCCTGTGCGGAGTAGGACCCGACCACCCACGGCGAGGTGTAGCTCTCCTGCGGCCCGAGCACGACCTCCCCGGGCAGCAGGATCTCCCCGCCCCCGAGGAGGCTGTCGCCCTGCGAGGTGCGTTCGGCCATCGTGAGGTGGTTACCGCTCCAGGCCGTGTGAATGGTCCAGACCTCGCCCCGGTTGAAGCCGAAGCCGGGTGTCCCGGCGGCCATCAGCAACGTCGCGTCCAGCCCGGTGCGCCCCCGCCGCCCTTCGCGGCGATGCGCACCGGTGGTCAGCGGGAAGCGTTGCGGGCTGCGCTCACGCAGATGCCTGCCGGTGAAGTCGAGGATCTCGGCAGCACGGGGTGGGACGGGCAGCATCAGCGTGAGGGAGTCAAGGGTGTAGTCCCGCTCGGCGCACGTGTTCGTGACCGCGGCACGGGTACGCAGCAGTCCGGTCGCGGACAGCTCGATCGACAGCGTCAGGCTCAAGGCGATGGCCTCGTCCGTCAGGACCGCCTCGGCTCGACCACCGTGGCCCGGACGCGGCGCGCTTGCCTGCCACCTCTCGAGGGTGAACCGGGGGGAGAAGTCGCGCCCGGACCGGTGCCCCTCGATCCCCGGGGTCCACGGCCAGCCCCGCCCGGGCTCGGGCAGGAGGGTCGGCCGCACCTGCTCCTCGACCGTGCTGGTTGGGACCAGCGTGCTCGCGGTCGCCCGCAGGGCCTCCAGGTCCGCCGAGCTCAGCTCGCCGAGGTCGGCTCCCCAGTGCAGGATCCTGGGCACCCCGGTCCCGGACGCGTCCAGCACGAGGCTCGTCCCCGGGGCGCGGAACCCGACGATTCGGCCGCCTTCGGTACCAGCGGGCACTTCTTGCATGACGTGTCTCCTCTTGATTCCCGACGGCGCAGCGTCGTCGGCGGTCCGGTTCAGTTCTGCTG
>JAENWO010000509.1 GCA_016649925.1 Actinomycetales bacterium | reverse complement strand
GATCGCACCGCCGGCAATCGACAGGGCCCCTGGGGCCAGGTCTCCACCCGCTTCGCTTCCCGAGCTCACTTCCCCGCGATCGGGCAGCACCCCTAGAAGCGGTTGGGGACCTGACCGCAGGGTCTGCAGTACCTCGCACCAGGACCTCGCAATACCGTTACCAGTCAAGGGAAAGATGCACGATGAACGCTCGCGGGACAGCGGAGGACCGGCACGTCCCCGTCCTGCGCGACCGCATTCTCGAGCTGTTGGCTCCAGCCCTTCAGCAACCGGGTTCAGTCATGGTGGACGCCACACTGGGGATGGGCGGGCACAGCGAGTCTGTCCTGGAGCACTGTCCGAGCGCCCGGGTCCTGGGCATCGACCGCGACCGCGAGGCCCTCACGCTGGCCGGCGAGCGGCTCGCCCGCTTTGGCGACAGGTTCACCCCGATCCACGCCGTGTATGACGAGCTGCCTCGGGTCCTGACCGAGCAGGGGTTGTCGTCGGTGTCGGCGGTCCTGCTCGACCTCGGAGTGTCCTCCCTGCAGCTGGACGAGGAGGAACGCGGGTTTGCCTACCGGCACGACGCCCCGCTGGACATGCGGATGGACCAGTCGAGCGGCATGACGGCCGCCGAGGTCCTCAACACCTACAGCCATGCCGATCTCGAACGGATCCTGCGGGACTACGGTGAGGAGCGCTTCGCCAAGCGAGTGGCCTCCTCCATTGTTCGGGAGCGTGCTCGTGAGCCGTTCACCACCTCGGCCCGGCTGGTCGAGCTCCTCCGCTCGGCAATCCCCGCCGCATCGCAGAAGAGCGGCGGGCACCCGGGCAAGCGCACCTTCCAGGCGTTGCGGATCGAGGTCAACGCCGAGCTCCAGGCCCTCGAGGCCGTCCTGCCGGCAGCCGTTGACGCGCTTGCCGTCGGTGGCCGCATCGCGGTGCTGAGCTACCACTCCCTCGAGGACCGGCTCAGCAAGCGGGTGCTGACCGCCGGAGCGCGGAGCAGCAGCCCTGTCGGTCTGCCCGTCGAGCTCCCCGAGCACGCGGCATACCTGCGTCTGCTCACCCGCGGAGCCGAAGAGCCCAGCGCGCCGGAGATCAGTGTCAACCCCCGTGCAGCATCGGCCCGGCTGCGGGCAGCCGAGCGAGTCCGAGCCTCGAAGGGACGCCGCACATGAGCCAGATGACGTCTGCGGCACGCGTCGGCGCACGGCCCCTGAACCGGCCAACCACGACCACGACCTCGACCAGACTCCGCGTGGTCACCGGTGCGCCACCCCGTCACGGCGGCGCCGCATTCGGCATTTTCTGCGCGATCTTGCTCGCGTCGGGACTGATCGGTCTGCTGCTGCTCAACACCGCCCTGGCGCAGGGCTCCTTCACCCTCCACGACCTGCGTGTCACCTCCGACCAGCTCACCGACACCGAGAACGCCCTCGCCCAGTCCCTGCAGAGCTCGCAGTCCCCGGCCAACCTCGCGGCGAGTGCGGCCAGGATGGGCATGGTGCCAGCGCAGTCGGTGGCCTTCCTGCGGCTCTCCGATGGCAAGGTCATCGGCGTGGCAAAACCAGCCAAGGCGCCCCCCGGCTTTGCCGTTATCCGCAACAAGACACCCGCGCCGGCAGCCGTGCAGGCACGTGCCAAGCCCGCCAAACACGCCCCTAACGCGCCGACGAAGCCGGCAACGAGGTGAGCACGTGACTCAGACGCGCGGCCGGGGGCTCGGCGATGGCCGCCCTGCCCGCGCCCCGGCGCCCGGCGCGTCGGGACGTGCGCCCACTCGGGCCGCGCGACCTGCCGGCGCTGACCGTCAGGCTGCGGCCGGTCGTCGACCTTCGGCCAAGGAGCCTGCTCGCCCACCCCGGAGCTCCGCGACCTCCGTGCCCCGCAGAGCCTCGTCCGGCAGAGCCTCGTCCGGCAGAGCCTCGTCCGGCAGGTCGCCGGCGTCCAAGACCGCCAGTCGCGTTTCTCCTCATCGTTCCGGACCGCCGGCCCGACCGGGTCGCCGCGCGGTGGCCCACCCCGCGCGGCGCGTTCGGTTCCTCTTCTTGGCCGTGCTCTTCGTCTTCAGCCTTTTCAGCGCTCAGCTGCTGCGGTTGCAGGCTCTGGACGCCTCGCCCGTCGCCAGCGCCGCGCTCAAGAGCCGTCTGTACGTCAGCGCTGTGCCGGCGATGCGCGGCGACATCACGGACGCGAATGGCGTGGTC
>JAENWO010000437.1 GCA_016649925.1 Actinomycetales bacterium | reverse complement strand
TGCACGGCCTCCGCCAGGCCGACCCGGTCCAGCCAGTCCCGGGCCCTTCCTCGAGCCGCGGCGGCCGGCACGCCGGCGCTGCGCGGGCCGAACGCGACGTTCTCCAGGGCGCTCAGGTGTGGGAACAGCAGCGGGTCCTGACCGAGCAGCCCGATGCTGCGCCGCTCGGGTGGAACGTCCACGCGGTTGCCCTCTCCACGCCGGGTGAGGAGCCGCACCCCGACCCGGACGGACCCGGCCTGCGGCCCGGCGAGCCCGGCGATCGCATGCAGCAGCGTCGACTTGCCCGAGGCGTTCGGTCCGACGAGGGCGAGGACCTCGCCGTCGGGCACGTCGAGCGTGACGTCGAGAGTGAACTGTCCTCGCTCGAGCCGGACGGCGACATGCAGGGCGGCGTCCGGGGCGCCGAGCGGGGCACCGAGCGGCACCGTGGTGCGGGCCGGCATCACCAGACCTCCTTGCGACGCCAGTCGCGCAGCAGGAGGAGGATCACGAGGGCCACCACGACGAGCAGCACGGCGAGCGCGAGCGCGGAGTCCCGCGTGACGCCCGAACCGTTGAACGCCGAGTAGATCGCCATCGGCATCGTCTGGGTGATGCCCGGGGAGTTCCCGGCCACGAGCGCGGTGGCGCCGAACTCCCCGACCGCACGAGCGAAGGACAGCACTGTCCCGGCGAGCAGTCCGGGCGCGACCAGGGGCAGGGTGATCCGGCGCAGCACGGTCCACCGGCTGGCACCGAGGGTGGCGGCCACGACCTCGTACCGGGTGCCTGCGGTGCGCAGCGCACCCTCCAGGGAGATCACCAGGAACGGCATGGCGACGAACGTCTGCGCCAGGACGACGGCGGCCGTCGTGAACGGGACCGCGATCCCGACGACCTCGAGGTAGCGCCCGAGGAGGCCGTTGCGGCCGAGCAGGTAGAGCAGCGCCATGCCGCCGACGAGTGGGGGCAGCACAAGTGGCAGCGTGACCAGGGTGCGCAGCACGGCGGCGGCGCGGCGCGGGACGCGGGAGACAAGAAGCGCGAGCGGCACCCCGAACGCCACGCAGAAGACCACCGCCACGGCACCCGTGCGCAGCGAGAGGCCGAGAGCCGCGAGCGCCGCCGGTGACGTGATCGCCTCGGGGAACGTGGCCCAGTCCACCCGGGGGAACAGGGCGAGCAGCGGCAGCACGAGCAGGGCGAGCCCGAGGACCGCGGGCACCGCCACCAGCACCGGAAGCCGACGGGTCGGCTCCGTCGCCGCACGCCCTGGGGAGCGGAGGGCCCTGGCCGCGCCTCCTGGGGAGTGGACGCCCGGCACGATCACGGTGTCCCGAAACCGTGGCGGGTGAGCACGTCGCGGCCCTCGGCGGAGAGGACGAGGTCGACGAACTGCTGCCCCACCTCGCTCGCGTCGAGCGCCACGATCGGGTAGGAGCTGACGACGTCGGCCGCCTGGGCCGGGACCACCGCGTCCAGCTCATCCTGGCGTGCGACGACGTCGGTGGCGTAGACCAGCCCGGCATCGACCTCACCGGAGACGACCCGCTCGGCGACCGCTGTCACGTTCTGCTCCAGGCTCACCGGGGTCAGCGTCTCACCGGCGACGTCGAGGAGCGCACCGGCGGCGCGGCCGCACGGCACCTCCACGGAGCACACGACGACGTCGAGCCCGATCAGGTCCGACAGGGCGGCGACGCCCCTCGGGTTGCCCTGGGGAACCGCGATGACGAGGGTGTTCGTGGCGAACAGCGCCGCATCGGCGGCGTCGAGGCCGGCCGCGGTGATGCGTCCCATCGTGGTCTCGTCCGCCGAAGCGAAGACGTCGGCCTCGGCACCCTCCTCGAGCTGTGTGGCGAGCGTGGAGGACCCGTCGAAGACGACCGGGGCGACCGTGACCTCCGGATGCGCCTGAGCGAAGACCTCCGCGAGCTCGGTGAAGGCCCCCTGCAGCGACGCCGCGGCGAAGACGGTGAGCCTGCCGCTGTCCCCGCCGGTGGTGTCGTCGGAGCAGCCGGCGAGACCGGCGAGCGCCAGCACACCGGCGAGCGCGCCCGCCGAGGCCCGGGACGGGCGGGCCCGGGCGGCGACCTTGCCGAGCGGGTTCATCCGGTCGCCCTCGCCGTCTCGACGATGACGGTGGTGGCCTTGACCACCGCGACCGCCGTCGAGCCGATCTCCAGCCCCAGGTCACGCACCGCCTCGCTCGACATCAGCGAGACCACCCGGTGCGGGCCGCACTGCAGCTCCACCTGAGCCATCACGGTGTCCGCGGTGATCGCCGTGACGAGCCCGACGAAGCGGTTCCGGGCGCTGCTGGCCACGCCGGAAGGGTCCTGGGGCACATGTGCGAGGTGCTGCGCCCACCGCGCGAGATCCGCACCGGGCACCACCCGCCGGCCACCGTCGTCGAGCACGCCGGGCAGCGAACCCGCCTCGATCCAGCGCCGCACCGTGTCGGTGCTCACGCCGAGGAGCTGCGCGGCCTCACTGATCCGATAGTGAGTCACAATGTGCAGCATAACAACGCATCTGCGCCGCGGAAGGGACGCTGTGCCCGCTTCTGCGACTCAGCTCAGGAAGTGGAGGCCGGCGTCCAGGTCGCCGGCGCCCTGGTCGTCGTCGACGTCCTGGCCGCGGTCGATACCTCGGGGGTAGCCGCGGTCAGCGTCCGAGGGGGAGTCGTTCCGACCGGGGCCCAGGCCTGCGGCCGGTTGACCGCACCTCGACCGAGGCCCAGGCCTGCGGCCGGTTGACCGCACCTCGACCGGGGCCCAGACTCGGGCCCATGGCCAGCACGCGGGACCC
>JAENWO010000044.1 GCA_016649925.1 Actinomycetales bacterium | reverse complement strand
TCACCGCTCCCGCCGTCGGTCGGGTCCTCGGACCCGCCGCCACTGCCGCACGCGGCGAGCAGCATCGCGCTCACGGCCGCCGTCGCGATGACGGCCGAGATCTTCCTTGACATGTGTCTTCCTTCCGAGTGGATGAGTGGGGAGATACGTGCGTGCCGACCGGTTCACCCGGTCGGTGGTTCCTGATGGACGATGGCGGCCGCGGCTCGCACCGCGGCGCCGACGTCCCCGTCGGTCGGGTACAGCATGGACCGTCCGGCCACCAGTCCGATGGCGGCAGGGTGACGTAGGGCGCGACGCCACGCGGCATAGGTGGGGAGCGGGTCCATGGAGACCTCCCCGCCGAGGAGGAGGGCGGGGAGCGACGTGGCGCTCAGCACCCGCTCGACGTCGGGCACGGCGGGCAGCTTGAGCCAGGTGTGGGCGGACGTCGAGCCGAGACCCGACGCCACGACGGCGGCCCGCGCCGTGGCCTCCGCGGTCAGGACGTTCGCCAGACCATCGGGGGTGCGTCGTGACCAGAACGGCTCCACCAGCGCGATCAGTCCGTCCTCGGCGAGGCGGTCGACGGCGTGGGCGCACGCCTCGAGGGTGCGCGCGGTCCCGGGGTCCTCAGGGTCGATCCGCAGCAGCATCTTGCCGCCCTCGAGGCCCGCCTGACGGATTCCGGCGGGGGTGTAGCCGGTGAACCTGTCGTCGGCCTCGAAGACGGTGCCGGGCAGGCCGCCACGGTTCATTGAGCCCAGCACCACCTTGTCCTCGAGGACGCCGAGGAGGGCGAGGTCCTCGATGACGTCGGCGGAACCGAGGACGCCGTCGACCCCCGGCTGTGCCAGCGCGAGGCAGAGGCGGCGCAGCAGCTCGGACCGGTTCTCCATCGCGACGGGATCGTCCCCGGCGCGCAGGGCGGCTCGCGCGGGGTGGTCCGCGGCGAGCAGGAAGAGGCCGCCGTCGGACGTGGTCGTCGCGTCCGGCCGGCGGCGCGCCTCGAGCGCTCGGCGTGCGGCCCGGGAGTCGTGGTGGCGGACGGCGGGGAGCTCGGCGATCGACTCGGCGCTCACCATCGTCCTGCGTCCCCTCGACCGGTGTGGTCCGACATGTCACTATGTCACGACAAATGCATGCTAACCCATCCACCCGGCTGGGCGCGAGAGGTGTCTGGAGGGGCGGTCGTGATGGTGCGAGGGGTGACTGGGGTGCCGGTCGACCGGAGCTCGCCGGTGCCGCTGTACTTCCAGGTGGCGCGGAGTCTGCAGGAGCTCATCACGTCGGGCCGCCTGCCGCCCGGCGCGCGGCTGGACAACGAGATCCAGCTGGCACAGGACCTGGGAGTGTCCCGGCCGACGATGCGCAAGGCGATCCAGTACCTGGTGGACCGAGGGCTGGTGGTGCGCCGACGCGGCGTCGGCACCCAGGTGGTGCAGGCCAAGGTGCATCGCCCCGTCGAGCTGTCCAGCCTGTTCGACGACCTCGCCGCGGCCGGGCAGAGCCCGCGGACGCGGGTGCTCTCGCTCGGGCTGCGCGCCGCCGGCGCGATCGACGACGACCTCACCGACCTCGCGCTCGCGGACGACGCCGAGGTGTGGGTGGTCGAACGGCTGCGGCTCACGGGTGACGAGCCGCTCGCGCTGATGCACAACTACGTCCCGGCCGACCGGGTCCGGCTCACCGAGGAGCTGCTCGAGAACGCCGGGCTGTACCAGCTCCTGAGGGAGACGGGTGTGCTGTTCAAGGTGGCCTCGCAGACGATCGGTGCGCGCGTCGCGTCGGCCCCGATCGCGCGCGCCCTGGGCATCGGCCGCGGGGTGCCGCTGCTGACGATGCGCCGGACGGCGTTCGACGACCGGGGTCGCGCCATCGAGCTGGGGGAGCACGTGTACCGGGCGGACCGGTACTCCTTCGACCTCACGCTCACGATCCCGTAGCCGCGAGGGGGTGAGCCGTGGACGTGGTGGCCCGACAGGGCTGGCGGAGCCGGCTGGACAGCGGCACGATTGGGGGAGACCGCCCGAGATCGGAGGCACCCATGAGCACCGTCCCTGGACGCGAGAGCTGGCGTGACGCCGGGCTGCTCCACCCCAGTGACCTCGACGACCTGGCCGAGGACGTCGGTCAGGATGTGGATCCCGGGGGGAGCGAGGACTACCGCCCCGCCGCGCCCCGGCCGGACCTGGACGGCGCGGCCGATCCCGCGGACGTCGCGGACCAGGGCTTCGAGGTGCCCGACGACGACGAGGACCGCGCCGGTTCGTCCTAGCCGATGCGTCGAGGGTCGCGGCACCGGGCGCACGGGTCCGCGGGATGAGCCGGGACTGCCTCTAGGCTGTCGGGCGTGTACCTGAAGACGCTGACGCTGCGAGGATTCAAGTCCTTCGCCTCGGCGACCACTCTTCACCTCGAGCCGGGCATCACCTGCGTGGTGGGACCGAACGGCTCGGGCAAGTCCAACGTCGTCGACGCCCTCGCCTGGGTGATGGGCGAGCAGGGCGCGAAATCGCTGCGCGGCGCGAACATGGCCGACGTCATCTTCGCCGGCACCTCCTCCCGCCCGCCGCTCGGCCGGGCCGAGGTCTCGCTCACGATCGACAACACCGACGGCGCACTCCCGATCGAGTACAGCGAGGTGACGATCTCGCGCACCATGTTCCGCAACGGCGGCTCGGAGTACGCGATCAACGGCGCCTCGTGCCGGCTCCTGGACATCCAGGACCTCCTCTCCGACTCCGGTCTCGGCCGTGAGATGCATGTCATCGTCGGCCAGGGACGCCTCGACTCGGTGCTCTCGGCGACCCCGGAGGAGCGGCGCGGCTTCATCGAGGAGGCGGCCGGCGTCCTCAAGCACCGCAAACGCAAGGAGAAGGCGCTGCGCAAGCTCGAGGCGATGGCGGCGAACCTCGCACGGGTGAGCGACCTCTCCGGTGAGATCCGCCGACAGCTCGGCCCGCTGGCGAAACAGGCAGACGTCGCCCGCCGCGCCCATGTGGTGCAGGTGGACCTGCGCGACGCCCGGGCCCGGCTCCTCGCCGACGACTTCGTCCAGCTGACCTCGACCCTCGCCCAGGAGGTGGCCGACGAGACCGCGCTCCGCGCGAAGCGCGCCGAGGTGGAAGCCGCGCAGAACGTCGCCCGCACCCGGCTGTCCGAGCTCGAGGCGGCCGCCGCAGTGGCGGCCCCGCACCTGAGCGAGGCCACCGAGATGTGGTACCGGCTCTCCAGCTTGCGCGAACGGCTGCGCGGCACGGTGACCCTGGCGGCGGAGCGCTGCCGGCTGCTCGGCGCACCGATGGCCGAGGAGTCCCGCCGTGACCCCGACGATCTCGAGGCACAGGCCGGACGCGCACGCGCCGCCGAGGCCGAGCTGACCGTGGAGCTGGAGAGGGCCCGCGCCGACCTCGACGCCGCCGTCACCGAGCGCACGTTCGCCGAGGGCCGGGCATCCGACGCGGAGCGCGCGCTCGCTGCTGTGCACCGTGGTGTCGCCGACCGACGCGAGGGTCTGGCGCAGCTGACCGGCCAGGTGGGCGCCCGGCGCAGCCGGCTCGAGGCGACCGAGGCGGAGCTGGAGCGGCTGCGCGCGGACCTCGAGGCCGCCGTGGAGCGTGCGGAGACCGCCCGGCGGGAGTTCACCGCCCTCGAGCAGCACGCCGTCGGCGCCGAGGAGGGCGAGGAAGGGCTCGACGCCGCGCACGAGTCCGCGCTCGAGGCGCTCGAGCTCGCCCAGGAGGAGATCCTGGAGCTCACCGAGGCGGAGCGCGAGGCGGAGGGCGCCCGCGCCACGTGGACGGCTCGCCGGGACGCCCTCGATCTCTCCCTGACCCGCAAGGACGGCACCGGCTCGCTCCTCGAGGGTGACGACGTCGCCGGCGTGCTCGGTTCCCTCGCTGACCTCCTCACGGTCGAGTCCGGCTACGAGAACGCCATCGCCGCGGCCCTCGGCCCGCTCGCTGACGCGGCTGCGGTGGAGTCGGTGGACGTGGCGGTCGACGCGCTCCGGTTCGTGCGGGCGCAGGACGCCGGCCGGGCGCGGCTCGTCGTCTCCGCCGCTGCGGCCGCGGTTGCGGTGCCGGCGCCCAGCGGTGAGCCGACGGCCGGCCGCTGGGCGATCGACCTGGTCACGGTGGCTGAGCCGATGCGAGCAACCCTCGCGCGGTTGCTGCACCGGGTGGTCGTGGTCGAGGACCTTCGGGCCGCCCGATCCGTGCTCGAGGCGGGCGACGTCGTCGCGGTCACGATCGAGGGCGACGTGCTGACCCGCACGGACGCCCGTGGTGGAAGCCCGGGCGGACCGAGCGTGCTCGAGCTGTACGCGGCGCGCGAGGAGGCGGAGCACGAGCTGACCTCCGCCGTCGCCCGTGCCGAGCAGACCCGGTTTGCGCTCGCACCGGCCCGGGAGGCCGAGCAGAAGGCGCAGCGCGAGGTCGACGCCACGCTCGTCGCCCTGCACGACTCCGACGCCCAGTTCGCCGCCGTCGCCGAGAAGCTCGGTCGGTACGGCTCCACGATGCGTGCCGCGTCCGCCGAGACGGATCGCATCCGCCCGGCCATCGAGCGGGCCGCGGCGAACCGGCAGCAGTTCGCCGACGAGCTCGCCGAGATGGCCGAGCGGCTCCAGATCGCCCAGCGGGAGCCCGACGAGGCCGCGACGGACCTCGAAGGCGCGACCGCCACCCGTGAGGCGAGCGCGACCGTCGCCACCAGGGCCCGGTCGAGGGAGACGGACGCACGGCTCGTGCTGCGCACCGTCGAGGAGCGGGTGCGCGCGATCTCGGGCCGGGCGGAGTCCCTCGAGCGCGCAGCGAACGTGGAACGGCACGCCAGTGAGGTCGCGGCGCAGCGTGCGCGACGGCGGGCCGAGCGGTCGCGGGCCGCCGCAGCGGTCCGTACGGGGGGCGAACGCGCCCTGGAGGCGATGGAGGGCTCCCTCGCCGCCGCGCACCGCCAGCGCGAGCAGGCCGAGGACACCCGCTCCCGCCGGGACGCCGAGATCCAGTCCGTGCGTGCCGAGCTCGACACGCTCTCCGCCCAACACTTGGAGCTCACCGACGTGGTGCACCGCGACGAGGTCGCCCGTGCCCAGCAGAAGCTGCGCATCGAGCAGCTGGAGCAGCGGTCGGTGGAGGAGCTCGGGCTCGATCCCGAGGTGCTCGTCGCCGAGTATGGACCGGACCGGCCCGTCCCCGCCGTGCCGGCGCCCGGAGCCGCCGGGGACGACGAGCCGCCACCGGCCCGGCCGTACGTGCGCGAGGAGCAAGAGAAGCGGCTGCGTGCGGCAGAGCGCGCGCTCACCCTGCTCGGACGGGTGAACCCGCTGGCGCTCGAGGAGCACGCGGCGCTGGAGGAGCGGCACCGCTTCCTCACCGAGCAGCTGGGCGACCTGAAGAAGAGCCGCGCCGACCTGATGGAGATCGTCAGGCAGATCGACGAGCGGGTCGAGCGCGTGTTCACCGACGCCTACCACGACACCGCCGCCCAGTTCGAGACGGTCTTCGCCCGGCTCTTCCCGGGCGGCGAGGGCAGGCTCATCCTCACCGACCCGGACAACATGCTGACCACCGGGATCGAGGTGGAGGCGCGGCCCCCGGGCAAGAAGGTCAAGCGCCTGTCCCTGCTGTCCGGGGGAGAGCGGTCTCTGACCGCCGTCGCGCTGCTCGTTGCGATCTTCAAGGCGCGCCCGAGCCCGTTCTACGTGATGGACGAGGTCGAGGCGACCCTCGACGACGTGAACCTGGGCCGGCTGCTGGACATCCTCCGCGAGCTGCAGGAGGACTCCCAGCTCATCGTCGTCACCCACCAGAAGCGCACCATGGAGATCGCCGACGCGCTCTACGGCGTGACCATGCGCGGAGACGGCATCACCACGCTGATCAGCCAGCGACTGCACGAGAACGTCTGACCTGCGCCTCGCCTGCGCCTCGCCGGCGCTGCGCCGGGGTCGTCCGGTCGTCCCGGCGTGCCTCGTCCCGGCGTGCCTCGTCCCGGCGGTGCGACGTTCCGCACCGTGACGTTGGTCACCTCCGGGGCGAACACACGGCGCGCCGGTGGTCAACCCACGCTGCCCGGGTGATACTCGAGACGTGACCGGACCTGTTGTGGTGACCATGATGAGTGTGCTCTTCGCAGTGATCGTCGTGGTCGTGCTGGTTCGCGCCCACGCGCCGCAGGAGGGCCTCGTCTCCTGGTCCCGTGAGGCGCTCGCCGCCTGGCGCGGGGACAAGGTCAAGCTCTCCGACTTCGCCGAGCCGGTCGATGGCCAGGACCTGCGCGTCGCGGACATCCTCCGGATGGGTGAGCAGGGCCCGGCCTACCACGAGCCCGTCGACCTGCGCCTCGTCGTCGACCGGGTGCGCGCGGCTCGCTGACCCACCTCTCCCGGCCCGGGTAGCACCGACAAGCCCGGGTGGTCCACACTGGCTCCGCTATGGATCAGATGTGGGTATACCTCGTCCTGCTCGTCCTCGCCCTCGTCGGCGGCATCGCCCTCATCGTCGGCCGTGGCCGCAGGCCGCGTGACCTCGGCTCGACGACCACGCTCGAGCCACCCCGGACGGTCACACCGCCCGATGACGATGCGGCCGGCGACGAGGTCCTCGTGCAGCCGTGGCCGACGGCGGCCGGCCCGCCGGACGTCCTCGACGACGTCCCCGAGACTGCCGTGGAGCCGGAGGCTCCGGCACTGGAGAAGCCGGAGCCCGCCGTCGGGCGCATGGTGCGACTGCGCGAGCGCCTCGTTCGTTCCGGCACCCTGGGCGTGACCCTGCTCGCCCTGCTCTCCCGCGACAAGTTGACCGAGGCCGACTGGGAGGAGATCGAGGAGACCCTCCTCCTGGCCGACATCGGCGCCGGCCCCACCGACGAGCTGATGGCCTCCCTGCGGACCCGCTCGGCCGTGCTCGGGTCCTCCGACCCCGCGACCGTGCGCGACATCCTGCGCGGGCTGCTCCTCGAGCTCGTCGACCCGACGATGGACCGCCGCATGGCCGCGAGCCCGGTGCTGGGCGACGACGGCGAGCCCCACCCGGCGACGATCCTCGTGGTGGGCGTCAACGGCACCGGCAAGACCACGACCGTCGGCAAGCTGGCCCGCCTGCTGGTCGCCGAGGACCGCGACGTCGTCCTCGGCGCGGCCGACACGTTCCGTGCGGCCGCGGCCGACCAGCTCGCCACGTGGGGTGCGCGGGTGGGCGTCCCCGTCGTCCGATCCGACCGGGACGGCGGCGACCCCGCCGCCGTCGCCTTCGACGCCGTGAAGGCCGGCCGGGAGGCTGGTGCCGACGTCGTCATCATCGACACCGCGGGCCGGCTGCAGAACAAGGCCGGCCTGATGGACGAGCTCGGCAAGATCAAGCGCATCATGTCGCGGCAGGCTCCCGTCTCCGAGGTGCTGCTCGTGCTGGACGCGACCACCGGGCAGAACGGGATGCGCCAGGCGCAGGTCTTCGCCGAGGTGGCCGACGTCACCGGGATCGTCCTGACGAAGCTGGACGGCAGCGCCAAGGGCGGGATCGTCGTCGCCGTGCAGCGCGCCCTCGGGGTGCCGGTGAAGTTCGTCGGTCTCGGTGAGGGTCCGGACGACCTCGCTCCGTTCGACCCGCAGGGGTTCGTCGACGCTCTCGTCTCCTGACCCACCGCCGTCGGGCCGCGTTGGGCACCTGTTCCCGCCGCTCGGCGGACGGGCCGCGCGAAACGCAATGTTCACATGAGTGAGACATCCGTCACACAGCCGTAACCTGCGCTGCCACCTACGGAAACGCGGCTCCTCGACGCTGTTCCACAGACCGGCCACCCGGGCCGGCGGGTGGAAGGGCAATCGGTATGGAAGAGCTCAACTTCGGAGCCACGGCGTGGATGCTGACCTCAGCGTCCCTCGTGCTCCTCATGACACCGGGACTGGCGCTGTTCTACGGCGGCATGACCCGGTCGAAGTCCGTCCTCAACATGATGATGATGTCCTTCGGAGCGATGGGCGTGATCGGCGTCGTGTACGTGCTGTGGGGCTGGTCGATGTCCTACGGCTCCGACGTCGGTGGCATCTTCGGCAACCCGTTCGACCAGTTCGGCCTCGCCGCGACCATCTACGACGAGTCCGGAGAGTTCATCATCGACGGCTTCGGTGTCCCGCAGATCGTCGGCGTCGCCTTCCAGGTGACGTTCGCGATCATCACGACGGCGCTGATCAGCGGCGCGATCGCGGACCGGACGAAGTTCTCCACCTGGATGGTTTTCGTCGCCCTGTGGGTCACCCTGGGCTACTTCCCCCTCGCCCACATGGTGTGGGGCGGCGGCCTGCTCAGCGGCGCGGGCCCGTTCGCGTCGATCGCGGCACCGATCGACTTCGCCGGTGGCACCGTGGTGCACATCAATGCCGGCGTCGCGGGCCTCGTGCTCGCTCTCATCATCGGCAAGCGCAGGGGCTTCGGCAGAGAGCCGATGCGCCCCCACAACCTCCCCCTGGTCATGCTCGGCGCCGCGCTGCTGTGGTTCGGCTGGTTCGGCTTCAACGCCGGCTCAGCGTTCACCGCCGACGGCGTGGCAGGGCTCGCGTGGGTCAACACGACCTCCGCGACAGCCGCCGCGATGCTCGGCTGGCTCCTCACCGAGCGTGTCAAGCACGGCAAGGCCACCTCTCTGGGCGCCGCCTCGGGCGTCGTCGCAGGACTGGTCGCCATCACCCCGGCGGCGGGGGCGCTCAACCCCGTCACCTCCCTGGTGCTCGGAGCCCTGGCCGGTGTGCTGTGTGCCCTCGCCGTGGGCTTGAAGTTCAAGCTCGGCTTCGACGACTCCCTGGACGTCGTCGGGATCCACCTGGTCGGCGGACTGGTCGGCACGATCGCGATCGGCTTCCTCGCCTCCGGCGGCGGGCTGTTCTTCGGTGGCGGCTTCAACCAGCTCGTCGTCCAGATCATCATCGCGGCGATCGCCGTCCTTTACTCCGGTGTCGTCACCGCCGTCCTCGGCTTCGCCCTCAAAGCCCTGATGGGCTGGCGGGTGGCCGAGGAGGATGAGGTGCGGGGCATCGACCTTGCCGAGCACGCCGAGACCGCCTACGAGGAGATCAACTCATGAAGCTCATCACCGCAGTGATCCAGCCGCACCGGCTGGACGACGTCAAGGCCGCGCTCGAAGCGGCCGGGGTCCGGGGCATGACCGTCAGCGAGGCCAGCGGCTACGGCCGGCAGAAGGGCCACACCGAGGTCTACCGCGGCGCCGAGTACACCGTGGACCTGGTGCCGAAGGTGCGCGTGGAGGTCCTCGTCGAGGACGGCGACGCGCTGACCCTGGCCGGCGTGGTGGTCAACGCCGCCCAGTCCGGCAAGATCGGCGACGGCAAGGTCTGGGTGAGCCCGGTGGAGGAGGTCATCCGCGTCCGCACCGGGGCCACCGGACCGGACGCGCTCTAGCACGATGGCCGCACAGTCGACCGGGCACGAGGAGGCCCCGCAGCCCGCGCTGCGGGGCCTGGGCCGGGCCCGGCTCGAGGTCCCGGCGCACGGCGGCGGCACGCCCTACCGCGAACGCCTCGCCGTCCTCGTCGACCACGCCCTGGTGGAGCTCTGGCACGACGCCGCAGACCGGAGCGGCGTGGACCTGACCTCGGGCGTGGCGCTGAGCGCAGTCGGGTCGCACGGCCGCCGCGACGCCGGTCCGACGAGCGACCTGGACCTGATGCTCGTGTACGACGGCCAGACACACTCCACCGAAGAGATCGGGGCTCTCGCGCGCGCGCTGTGGTACCCGATCTGGGACGCGGGCCTGGACCTCGATCACTCGGTGCGCAGCCTCGCGCAGTGCCGGCACGTCGCCTCCGCGGATCTCCCGGCCGCCGTCGGGCTCCTGGACGTGCGCTGCATCGCCGGCGACCCGGCCGTGCTGCACAAGGCACGCTCCGCTGTCCTGGCGGACTGGCGCTCCGCCGCCCGCCGCCGTCTGCCCGAGCTGCTCGCCTCGACGAAGGTGCGCGCCGACCGCCACGGCGAGGTCGCCTACCTGATCGAGCCGGACCTGAAGGAGGCCCGCGGCGGCATCAGGGACGCCGTCGTGCTCTGGGCCCTGACCGCCACCTGGCTCACCGACCGTCCCCATGGCGGCGTGGACGCCGCGTACGAGCACCTGCTCGACGTGCGCGACGCACTCGCGGGCGTCACCGCCCGCCACACGAACCGGCTGCTGCGGGTCCACCAGGACGAGGTCGCCGAGCGCGCGGGGTACGCCGACGCCGATGATCTACTCGCCTCGATCGCCCAGTCCGGGCGCGTCGTCTCGTACGCCCTGGACACCACGGTGCGTCACGCTCGTCAGGCCCTGCGCCGCCCCTCCCTGAGCCTGCGCCCCGCGCTCGTCCGGGGCCGGCGCGTGGCGCCCCGGCTGCGCCCCGTGGCCGAGAACCTTGTGGAGCACGACGGCGAGCTCGTGCTCGGCGTGGACGCGCACCCGGAGTCCGACGCCGGGCTCGCGCTCCGTGCGGCGGCGACGGCGGCCCGCACCCGGCTGCCCCTGTCCCCGGTCACCATCGCCTCTCTCCAGCGCACACCTGACCTGCCCGTGCTCTGGCCGCCGAGTGCCCGCGAACACCTCCTGACGCTCCTGCGCAGCGGAGAGGCGCAGATCCCGCTGTGGGAGGCCCTCGACCTCGCGGGCCTCGTCACGCGCTGGTTCCCCGAGTGGGGGGCGGTGCGCAACCGGCCCCAGCGCAGCCCGATCCACCGCCATACGGTGGACCGGCACCTGGTCCAGACGGTGTCGAACGCGCATGCCGCGCCGCGGAACCTCGAGGGGCGTGACGTACTGCTGTGGGCGGCGGTGTTCCACGACATCGGGAAGGTGGCCGGAGCAGCCGACCACTCGGAGGCTGGGGAGAGGATCGTCGGTCCCATCCTGGAGCGGATCGGGCTCCCCGACCAGGAGCGGCACGACGTGGCACTCCTGGTGCGCCACCACCTGTTGCTCGCCGAGACGGCCACCACGAAGGACGTCGACGACGAGGATGTGGTCGCCGGGGTGGCGGCTGCGCTGGAGGGTCGGGTGGACCTCGTCCACCTGCTGCGCCACCTCACCGAGGCGGACGCGCGAGCGGCCGGCCCGAAGGCGTGGACGGCGTGGCGCGCCCAGCTCGTGGACGTGCTCACCGGTCGTCTGCTGCGCCACCTGGGCGCCGCCTAGACCCGTGACACCGCCAGCGCGGTGGCGGTGACCTCCCGCGAGATCGTGGACGCCCGCGGCGACCGCCGGGGCCAGATTGAGGCGGCGTCGTCGGCCGGCAACGCGCCCGCCAGATCCGCCCGGCGCACCGGCCACCGCCGAGCTCACCGCCCTGGACTACGCCCTGCCCGGAACCCTGAGCCGCCGCTACCTGCGCTGCGGCAAGGCGAACTGCCGATGCAAGGCCGATCCGCCGACCCTGCACGGGCCCTACCTGCACGTGCCCTACCTGCACTGGACCCGCACCGTCGCCGGCAAGACCGTGACACGCACCCTGACCCAGGACCAAGCCAGTCGCTACCAGCCCTGGTTCGACAACGC
>JAENWO010000407.1 GCA_016649925.1 Actinomycetales bacterium | reverse complement strand
TACGGCCCGGCGCAGCGCGAGGAGACGGCGCCGAACGAGCGGTTCCTCGAGGACTGGCTGCTGCGCTGCGTCGAGGTCGTCGACCGCTACCGCCCCCAGATCGTCTACTTCGACTGGTGGATCGAGCAGCCCGCCTTCGAGCCGTACCTGCGCACGTTCGCCGCCTACTACTACAACCGCGCAGCCGAGTGGGGCCGCGAGGTCGTCATCCACTACAAATGGGACGCGTTCGCCTCCGGATCGGCGGTCTACGACGTCGAGCGCGGCACGGTCTCGGGCATCCGCGAGGAGCTCTGGCAGAACGACACCTCGGTCTCGCGGTCGTCGTGGTGCTGGGTCGAGGACCACATGTACAAGCGCTCGCGGGACATCGTCGCGGAGCTCGCGGACGTCGTCGCGCGCAACGGGGTCCTGCAGCTGAACGTGGGCCCCAAGCCCGACGGCACCATCCCCGACGAGGAGCGCCGCATCCTCGAGGACCTGGGAGCCTGGCTCGTGCGCAACGGCGAGGCGATCTACGGCACCCGCCCCTGGACCGTGGCGGCGGAGGGCCCGACCCGTGTCGCGGCGGGCTCGTTCAACGACGGCACCCCGACCGACTACGGCCCCACCGACATCCGGTTCACCCGCCGGACCGACGTGACCGGCGACTACGTGTACGCGATCCTGCTCGCGGAGCCACCGGACCGGGTGGCCCGCGTGCGCAGCTTCGCCGGCACGTCGGGGCTGCTCGAACGCGGTGTCCGGTCGGTCAGCGTGCTCGGCTCCACGGCCGACGTCGCGTGGGTGTGCACGGCGGACAGTCTGGACGTCGTGCTCCCGGACGGGCTGGTGAGCGAGCATGGTGGCCCGGTCGTCAAGCTCTTCCTCGAGCCGGAGCCGCAGCGGCCCCGGACCGACTTCCTCCACGGCTGAGCGGTCGCCGTGGCAACGTCTCCACCACCTGAGGCGCAGCGGCGCGAGCTCAAGACGGAAGGTCTGGTTCATGGTTGACCTGCCGAAGAACGACGAGGGGCACGAGGCGCGCGAGGACGCGACGCGCGCCACGCGAGCGCGGGGGCGGGCGGTGCCCGCTGCCGTCGGCGACCGCGCGATCGTCGTCGCGCCGGATGGCGACGACGCCGCCCCCGGGACGCAGCAGGCGCCGATCCGCACACTGCACGAGGCGCAGCGCCGGCTACGCGAGCTGCTCGGCGGGACCGTGGTGCTCACCGACGGGGTCTGGCACCTGGACCGGCCCCTGCGTCTCACGGCCCGTGACTCGGGAGAGCCGGGCGCCCCGCGCCGCTGGACCGCGGCGCCAGGAGCGCACCCGGTGATCTCGGGCGGCGTCCCGGTCAGTGGCTGGACCCTGCACGACGAGCCGAAGCGTGTCTACCGTGCCCGGGTTCCCGGGGTCGCCGACACGCGTCAGGTCTCGATCGACGGTCGCCTGGCCGAACGCTCGTGGATGCCGCTCGATCGTGACCAGGTGACGGTAACGGAGGAGGGCCTGATCTTCCGTGACCCCGCGCTCGGGCGTCTGGCCGAGCTCGCCTCGCACCACCGCATCGAGGTCGTGTGCGTCGCGTCGTTCACCCACCGCTACGCGCCCGTGGCGCGCATCGAGCGCGATCGGATCGTGATGCAGCAACCTGCCTGGCGGAACAACACCTGGGGGTGGGACACGCTGGCGGACCCCGTCGAGGGCGGGGCGCTGCGGCTGGTGAACGCCTACGAGCTCCTGCAACCGGGCCAGTGGTACGTCGACCCGCAGGACGCCGCGCTCTTCTACCGTGCCGCCGAGGGCGACCACCCCGATGCGCACCGGTTCGTCGTGCCACGCCTGGACTCCCTGATGCAGATCGCCGGCACCCTCGACGAGCCGGTCCACGACCTCCAGGTCCGCGGCATCGAGTTCGCGCACACCAGCTGGCTCGGCCCGAGCACTGCGGCCGGCTACGCGAGTCAGCAGGCCGGCACGTTCCTGGCTCGTGAGTACCGCCAGCCGTCCGACTACCTCCTGACCTGCCAGCGGAGCTGTCCCGAGTTCGAGGCGACCCGCAACGACTGGGACCAGATGCCCGCGGCGGTGCAGGTGTCGGCCGCGACCCGCGTGGACGTCGTCGACAACACCTTCACGCAGCTCGGGCAGGTCGGGCTCGGCATCGGCAACGACGCCGGCGCCCATGCCGCGGGCATCGGGCTCGCGGTCGCGGACGTCCTCGTCCAGCACAACCTGTTCATCCAGCTCGCCGGGGGTGCCGTCGTCGTCGGCGGGGTCCGTCCCGACGCCCATCACCCGACCGATCCGCGGATGGCCGTTCGCGACGTCGTGATCGACAACAACTTCGTGACGGCGGTCGCGGTCGACTACATGGACATGCCGGGCATCCTGTCCACCTACGTGGACGGGGCGACCATCACCCACAACGAGGTCTGCGACCTCCCCTACGACGGGATCGACGTCGGGTTCGGGTGGGGGGCGAACGACCCCGGTGGCAGCCCCGACTACCGCGCCCGCGGTCTGTACGCGTCGCAGCCGGTGTACGGCACGCCGACGACCCTGCGGCGCACCGTCGTCGCCGGCAACCTCGTCCACGCGACGAAGCGGGCCTTCACCGACGGCGGTGCCATCTATAACCTCTCGGCCAACCCCGGGTCGCGGGTCGTCGAGAACTACCTGCGCGACAACAACGGCTCGGTCGGGCTCTACCTCGACGAGGGGTCGCGCTTCGTGGTCCTTGAGCGCAACGTGGTGCAGGACTCCCCGGTCTGGGTGTTCACCAACACCTACGGCGAGAACCACACGAACGACAACGTCGTCGCGCACAACTGGTACAACGGCGGCTGGACGCACATGCCCGAGCCGGAGGCCCACCACAACCTGCTCGTCGGGAACGTGCTCGTCGATGGCCACGACTGGCCTCTCGACGCGCAGCGGGTCATCTCCCACGCCGGGCTCGAACCGGCCTTCCGCACGTTTGCGCAGGCCACGGTGCCGGCGCCGTTCGGTGCGGGGCTCGACGTCGTCGACGACCCCGGGGCGGGCGTCGGCTCGCCCTCGTCGTGGAGAACTTCGGCGACCGGGCGATCACGGCCCTGGAGGTTCGGGCGGTC
>JAENWO010000061.1 GCA_016649925.1 Actinomycetales bacterium | reverse complement strand
GACAAGTTCCTCCGGCGGCGCAGCGGCCGAGGCGACCGCATCGCCGCACTGGAACAGGCCGGGGTGACGATGCGGCTGCAGGACTTCGTCCTGCTGGTCGGGGTCACCACGCTCGCCGCCGGTGCGCTGGGGCTCGTGCTGGTCGGGCCGCTGGTGGGCCTGCTCCTGGCCGCGGTCGTGCCGTTCGTCGCCAAGATCGGCGTGGGGGTCTTGGCCGGCCGCCGGCAGAGCGCCTTCGCCGACCAGCTCGACGACTCGCTTCAGCTCATGGCGAGCAGTCTCCGCGCCGGCCACAGCCTGCTGCAGGCGATGGCCTCGGTCTCCCGCGAGGCCGAGGAGCCCACGTCGGTGGAGTTCTCCCGGATCATCAACGAGACCCGCGTGGGCAGAGAGCTCGGAGCTGCCCTGGACGACACCGCCGAACGGATGGACAGCGAGGACTTCGTCTGGGTGACCCAGGCGATCGCGATCAACCGTGAGGTGGGTGGAAACCTCGCCGAGGTGCTCGACGGCGTCGGGCACACCATCCGCGAGCGGAACCAGATCCGCCGGCAGGTCAAGGCGCTCAGCGCCGAGGGCAAGCTCTCGGCCTACGTCCTCATCGCGCTGCCCTTCGGTATTACCGCGTTCCTCGCGGTGTCCAACCCCGAGTACATCGCCAAGTTCACCCAGAGCCTGGCGGGCTACGCGATGATCGGCGTCGCCGTCGTCCAGCTGATCATCGGGTCGCTGTGGCTGCGCAAGGTCGTCAGCTTCAAGTTCTGATCAACCCTCCACCCCGGAAGGAGCACAGCAGATCATGCCACCTCTCGTGGTGATCGCAGTCCTCGCGATCAGCCTCTCGTTGCCCTTGATGGCGTGGTCGGTGCTGGCCCGCCCCGGGCAGGAGCACCGGCGCACGATGACGAACCTGCAGCGCGGGTTGGGTGACGGCGACCCGAGCGGAACCGAGCGCGTCGCCGTCTCGAGCGGCGGGGGCCTCGCTGCCCTTGCCCGCCGGCTCACGCCGGCCGGGTCCGTGCGCCGCCTCGACCGGCTGCTCTCCCGCGCCGGCCGTCCCGCGGCTTGGCCGTTGGACCGTCTGATGGCGGGCAAGCTCGTCCTGGCCTTCGTCGTCGGCCTCTTGAGCCTGCTCTATGTCAGCGCCGCTCCCTCTGCCCTGCCCGTGCTGATCGCCGTGGCAGCCACCGTCATCGCCTACTTCCTCCCCGAGCTGCTGCTCCACAGCCGTGCCCAGGAGCGCGGTCAGCAGATCGGCCTGGAGCTGGCCGACACCCTGGACCAGATGACGATCGCCGTGGAGGCGGGCCTCGGGTTCGACTCGGCCATGGCCCGGGCCGGCAAGAACGGGAAGGGTCCGCTCGCCGAGGAGCTGGTCCGCACCCTGCAGGACATCCAGATGGGGCAGTCCCGCCGGCAGGCCTACGAGTCGTTGGTCACGCGCACCGACGTCCCCGATCTGCGCCGGTTCGTCCGCGCCGTCATCCAGGCCGACACCTATGGTGTCTCGATCGCCGACGTGCTCCGGACCCAGGCCGCCGAGATGCGCATGAAACGGCGTCAGCGGGCCGAGGAGAAGGCGATGCAGCTCCCGGTCAAGGTCATCTTCCCCCTGATGCTCTGTATCCTGCCCGTTCTGTTCATCGTGCTGCTCGGTCCCGCCGTGATGGACATCATCGCCGCGTTCAGTTCGTGAATGCCCCTGCCGTCCTGCTCACCGCACTACTCACCGGCGGGACGGCCGCAACCCTCACACCGTGGATGCGTGGCCTGGCCGCCACCGAGTCCGGATGGCTCCGCTCATACCTGCATGTCTTCCTCGCCGTCATGGGCGGCGCCGGCGCCGCGGCGCTCGCGCACACGTGGGCCGAGCTCGTCCCCTTCGCTGTCCTGGCGCTCGCCTGCGCGCTGCTGGTGGTCGTCGACCTCGCCGCATTCCGGCTGCCCGACGCCATCGTCATCCCGATGTACCCGGTGCTCTTCGCCACGCTCACCCTTGCCGCCGCCGCCGGCGGGGAGTGGGATCGGCTCGGCCGGGCGGCAGCAGCAGCCGGCATCCTGCTGGTCGTCTACTTCGTGCTCGCCTTCATCTCACCGTCGGGGCTCGGCCTGGGAGACGTGAAGCTCGCCGGGCTTCTCGGCGCGTTCCTCGGCTGGCTGGGCTGGTCGCACGTGCTCCTGGGCAGCCTCGCTGCGTTCATCCTCAGCGCGCTCGTCGCCCTCACGCTGCTGGCCACCCGCAAGGCCACCCGCGGCACCGCCTTCCCCTTCGGACCATGGATGGTGGCCGGCGCCGCCATCAGCGCTGCGTGGGGACCAGAGATCCTCTCCGGCACGGCCTAACGTGAGAGGGTACCGGCCGCCGTCGGACCCGTAGGGCTAACTGACCGGGCAGGGAGTCCCGTTGGCGTCGGGACGTTCGTCTCGTCCCACCGTCGACGGCATCAACCTCACCGGGATGTACGGCATCCTGGCTTTCCTGGTGGGCCGTGGTGTCGACGGCATGCTTTTCCTGCTCCCGATGCTGGTCGAGGTCAGCCACGGCCTCGTCCTCCGCGACCACCCGCGCACGGTATCCAGCGGTGAACGAGCCGTGCACCGGACGCGCCGCCGGATCGGCCAATGCCTCTGTCGCACCGGCCACCGGATGATCCCCGGCACCTGAAAGAAGTGGAACCGTGCTACTCACGAGACTGCCTCCCATCACGCCCTACACGCTGGCGGACCCGGGGCTCCGGGGTGTCTCAGCACAGCCTGACGGTGAGGGACGTCGAAGTGTGAGCGTGGACGTTCCGCAATCTGCACTGGCGCCGCGCGATGATGTCGCTCGCGGTGCTCGGGCGCGTGTCGTTGACCGGATAGACGTACGCCGACGACCTTGAGGTCCGCTCAGAGGGCATCGCGCTGACGGGCAAGCAGCACCTGCACCCCCGCATCTGGACCGCAGGCCGAGGCGCTGTCCAGCGGTAGCGGTCCCGGTCAAGGTCGCTCCGGACGAGTGGACGCTCATCTGTACGTCGGACGAGCTGCACATCTTCGATGCGTGGGTGCACGAGCGGGGCCTCTCGAGACCGAACGTTCGGACGTCCGCTGGCAGCCTGGGCGGGTCAGCGAGCGCGGGTTTGAAATCGTGAACATCGGCGCACCGTACGCTCTGGGAGCACTCACGGGCACGCGTCGAAGCGGTGCGCCGTGACGCCCACGAAGAGCAGGTAGCGCTCCAGATCACGTGGCGTTCAGAGCGTGGACGCTGGTCCGGGTGGGACGGATTCACCGCTTGACCGGCTCGATCTCGCGTTCACAACCCGATTCGGAGGGGTTGCCCGCACGGCTTCCCCGGCGCGGAGCGCCCCGTGAGCCCGCTACCTGCGCAGATACGGTGCCCCAGGTGGGGCTTGAACCCACGACCGACGGATTATGAGTCCGCTGCTCTGACCGGCTGAGCTACTGGGGCCGACGGCGTCCCAGCCTATCGGCTCCTCGACGGGTTACCGTCGTCCTCATGGCCCGCACGAAACGCAAGCATCTGCCCCCTGCGCTCAGCGCCCACCTGCCGTCCGCGGACCGTCCGCTCGTGGCCGAACCGCTCGACGACGGAGCCTGGGCGGTCCTCGCGCGAGGGGCCCTGTCCGTGGTCGCTGAGGACGGCGTGCGGTGGCGACGGCCCTGGCACGAGGTGGACCGGGGCGAGTGGGACGACGAGCAGCACACGATGACCCTCACGTGGGTGGACGGCTCCCCCGCCACGATCCTCATTCTCACCAACGACGCACCCCGGGAGTTCCCCTCGACGATCCGGGAGCTGGTCCAGTCCTCCCTCGTGCACCTGGAGACCGCGCGCCTGCCCGGTGGCGTGGTGCTGCGGGCGGCCATCCGTCGCTCCGAGGACGGATCGCTGTTCTCCCAGGTCTCCTCGACGGGTCAGGTTCGGCGAGACCCCTACCTCGAGCAGAAGATCGACGCCCTCGAGGCGCGCGTCCGCTCCGCCGTCGGCTTGGACGGCTGACGGGTTCGGAGGTGGCGTGAGGATCCTGTTAGTATCTGCACCGCGATCCCTCGTAGCTCAATTGGCAGAGCATCCGACTGTTAATCGGACGGTTACTGGTTCGAGTCCAGTCGAGGGAGCAACAAAACGGGCCCCTGACCTGCGGAAACGCAAGTCAGGGGCCCTTCGCTTTTCCGGCTCAGCGGCCAATCCGCACGTTTACCCCTCACTTTCCGCTACGGACGCACCCGGTCCGTACGTGTCCGTTACGTCAGTGACGTCCCTCGCGACACGCGCCGCACCGATGTAGTACCGCTCCCCCGTCGACTCCCGCGAGTGCCCCAGCGACTCCTTGACCGCGACCGCGCCGTGCTGGTGGCCCACCGCTGTTGCGAACGTGGAGCGCATCGCCTTGCGTGCGATGCCCTCCCACTTGGTGCCCTTGAACGCGGTCCGCCAGTGATCGCCGACGTTCGCCGGCCACTGGTAGGTGCCCGCGCGTGACGGGAACACCATCTCGAACCCGGCGTCCACGCGCATCGCCATCAGCTCGACGACCAACCAGTCCGAGATCGGGATCGCCCGGTAGCCGTGCTTCGTCTTCGGTGAGGACTTACGGGCGCACGGCACTCCCGCGCCCCCGATGACCGTTCCCGTGATGGAGATGACACCGTCCTCCAGGTCAACCTCAGACCAGCGAAGGGCAAGCGCCTCCGACGGTCGACAGCCCGCCGCGACCATCACGTCAAGTACTGCGGGTTGCGTGGCCCGCCTGTGGGCCTGCGGTACGCCGCCCACCCGATGAGGTGCTCCCGCATCGCGCGGATGTCAGCCGGGGTGAGCGCGACGATCGGCGTCGTCGACTCGGGAACGCTGATCTGCATGCCGAGCATCGGGTTCGACGTGATCGCGCCATGACTCATCGCAAGACCGATCGCACCACCGAGGACGGCGCGCGCATGCCCGAGCTTTCCGGGGCGGCCCTTCACGGCCGGCTTCCCGTCCTCGGCCGGGGTTCCCCGCACGATCGTCCGCAGCGCCGCCTCGATGCCAGGGAACGTGAGCTCAGCCATCCGGACGTTGCCGAGTAGAGGCCCGATCTCGCTGACGATGACGTCCCGGTACTGCTTGAGCGAGGTCACGCCGAGCGTGCCGTCGACCTCACGCTGATCGAGGTAGAGGCCCGCCGCCTCTGTGACTGTCATGCTTGCGGTGACACCCGTCCCGGCTCCCTGCTTCGCGACCGGCGGGCATGCCAGCAGGGAACGCTTCGCAGCAGCCTCCGAGTCGCCGGTTGCCTCTGGTTGCGAGACGCGACCGGACGCATCCCGGTAGCGCGCACGCACCTTCCAGAAGTCCGGGGTCACCGACGTTGCCCCCGGGAGCGTGTTCCCGGCTTTGTCAACGTCACCGGGCAGGTAGTGGCGCCGGCCGACCCGCACGAGACGCGACGACTTCTTTGGGCTGACCCGCTGGTACGGGGTAGGGCGCGGGATGGTGCCCCACGCGTTGAGGGCCAGTGGCGGACGCGGCACGGGTTCGGGCTCCTGGGCGGTTGACTAGTCAGTCGGAGGTGGATGGTACGCTGATTCTGACAGAAGCTCACAACATCGACTAGTCACCGGACGGTACATGATGACCACTACGACCCTTACGGACGACCGGCTCCTCAGCGTTGAGGACCTCGCCTCCATGCTCGGTGTCCCCCGTCAGACCATCTACGTGTGGCGAGGTAAGGGCTACGGGCCAACGGCCGTGAAGATCGGCAAGTACGTGCGCTACCGGCGCTCCGACGTGAACGTGTGGATCGGCGAGCAGGTCATCGCCGCCGCCTGAGCTGGACTAGCCGCGCGCTCCGCCCTTCACCTTCGGACGCGGGTAGGTGACCTTGCTGCCGGGTGAACCTGCGGCGTAAGCCTCTAGAGCGTCACGCACCACCTGAGAGACCGTGAGGCCCTCCATCTCCGCGCGCGCGCGAACCCGCAGAATGAGCCCGCGCGGGACGCGCCACGCGACTTGGGTCATGGTCGTCTCAGTCGGCCATTCCTCCACTTCGGCCATCGCGGCAATCGTCCGACCCGAGCCCTCGGCCTGGCTGGTGACGAACAGACGCGCGAGACGACGCGCGACGCCGAGCGCCTCGAGGTTCGTGACGGGCTCTCCGCCGTACCTCATCGGCAGGGGCCCATCCTCACCGGGCAAGGGCGCGAGTGCGGGTGTCTCCGACATACGCCGCAGCGTACCGCGACTCGCGCGATGACTAGTCATCAGCGCAGCACGCACCCTCCGCCCTCGCCCCCCCGTTCGAACACCTGTCCACCCCTGTCGTACGCTGAGCCTCGTGACGGACTACCCGGCGGCCCGGTGGCGGGAGACGCGGGGCGGGTGGCAGCGGGTACCGCCCACCGCCTGCCCGCGCTGCGGCGCGACCTGGACCGTGGACCCGCCGCTGCGGCCGAGAGAGCGGTCGATCGAATGCGGATGCAGCGGTGGCCCCAGGCACACGACGTGGGGGTGCCAGTGCGGGGCGATGGTCGCCGAGGGCTGCGTGGACGTGGCCGGATGGCGTCCGGGCTCAGTGTCCGTCGACGCGCCGCCCGCGGTCAAGGTCCGGTACGTCGCGGGGGGAACGTTCCAGAACGCGTGCCGCAACCGGGCTGGCAGCCGGTCGTCAGCCGGCCCCTGAGCCGCAGGAACGATCACCCGCAGCTGCGGCAAGAGTCCTGTCCACCGAGGGTGAGCCGCGTTGGCTCGCAAGAGCCTGACCGTCGTGGCGATACCGAGAGGCAACACCGTCGGCGTTTCAGTGACGAGGCCGCTGGCGATGAGTCCCCCGATCGCCTTGGATGCCGTCGCCGGTGATATCGAGCATGCGCGAGCAACCTCCCGCCGCGAAGCCAACCCCCGTGGGCGGCGCGCCAGTTCAGCGAGGACGAGCGCTTCGGAACGCGTCAGCCCATCGACTTCGGCGTCCACGGGGGGGCTCAGCGCCCGGCAGCGAGGCGCGTGACGACGAGCCCGCGCACTACGGCACCGGTCGCAACGGCGGCAGTGGGGTCTGCGGCGGGGGTCATGGCGGGGCGGCCTTCCAGATCGGGGAGTTTGACAGCGCTCGACTCAGCCAGTGAAGACGTGCATGACCTCGACTTTGCCGTACACGTCAGCGACGATCGCCTGGGCAGCCGCTAACCCGCTGACCGCGTCCGCGTCGTCAGCAACCTCACGGTCGGGGTTCGGGTAGGCCGACGCGTTGCGCATGCGCCGCATAGCGTCAAACCGGCCGTACGTCGACCTGCCAAGCTGGGCAACTGCGACATCACCAAGGAGCTGGTGGCCCCCCTCGCCGGACTCGACCCTGAGTCCCTGATTGACCAAGAGGGCAGAGAGTGCGAGCCGCGCGGCGTCGTAGGCCGCGAGGAACGCAACCCGCGGGCGCGTCGTCAGTTGTTCTTGTGCCGAGTCAAGGTGTTCTTCGGCCATGCGCAACTCCCGGGCCGCCTCAGAGCGATCCGCCTGCACCCGGCGCAGCCGACCCGCCCTCAGTAGCGCGTTGAGCTCTTCCCTGCCAACAGGCCAGGAGCCGACGGGCAGCGACGCGGAAGGCTCAGGTCGGGCCGCCGGGGAGTTCTGCCGGTGGCCGGGTCTCGGGTCGCTTTCTGAGTGGAACGTGTCGCTCACAAGCCCTCCTCAAGATCGATGGGGACCAGCGGTCCATTTCGGACCGTCTGGACGAAGCCGTCTTCCCCGTTGGCCCAGCGTTCAACACTGACGACGGTGGGGTTGACGGGCCGACCGATGAGACGTTCGGCAGCCGCAGCGGCATCAAAGACTGACAACCGGTCAGGCTCACCGACGACCAGCACGTCAACATCCTTTGGGAACGGTCCCGGTTCCCCGCTAGCGCGCGCTGCCCACGAGCCGAACACGTAAGCAGCCTGCACCCCGGGAACCTTCGTGAGGGCCTCGCGCAACGCCGGCACGGCGCCGTAGGTGGTCATCATGATCTGGGTGAGTGGTGCGGCTAGTGGATGGTCGATGTTGGCCTGGACCAGGCGGGCTTGGCCGACCTTGCGGTCCAGGACTAGTTCCGAGGCGGAGAGCCGATCGACCTCGCGCAGCACTGTCCCGATCGGGTCGCCAGTGCGCCGAGCCAACTCCGTCAGGGTTGACTCACGCTCGGGGTGCAGGAGCAGTTCAGCGAGGAGTCGTCCCTGAGCAGGTGCGCGCAGCAGCGGGCTCAGCATCGACGGCGCAGTTCTCATAAACGAATGGTAGCACTCAGTTATTGCAACTAAGGGGCGGGTGAGGCCGGAAGTGGCCCGGGACGGCACCCCTGGGACCACATGCCCCGGCAGGGCAACACCCTATTGGCGCGCGGGCTCCTGATCCTCCGGGCGCACGATGACGGCCCCGTCGATGCTCCCGTCCGCCCCGCACGACCCGGCCCCCCGCCTCAACGCGGGGGGCCTTCGTGTGCTCAGGGGCGGGGCGCTCCGGCGGCCAGCGGCGGCGTCTGGCCGCACGTTTACCGCACGCTTTCCGCTGGTCCGCACGCCTACCGCACGGAAACCACGGTAACTCAGAGACACAGACGACTAGTCAACGACAAGCCACGAACTCGTCGCCGCTCCTAGCGGTGCAGGTCAGCGCAGCGACTGACTAGTCAATGGAAACGACACGTCTAGCCAACTGGCATCTGACTAGGTACCGGACGGTTACTGGTTCGAGTCCAGTCGAGGGAGCCCCAGCCAAGAACCCCGGAAACCGCATGGTTCCGGGGCTCTTCCGTTGCCGGGTTCGGATCCTGCCGACACCCGGCCAACTCGGCACCCGGCCAGTTCGACGACCGGTCAGCCCGGCGCCCGGCGCCGTCAGTCCTCGGGGCCGCGCCGCACGGCCGGCCGGACGAGGACCTCCTCGATGGACCGGTCCGTGAAGTCCGTCACCTCGAAAGTATGGCCCGCGACCACCACGGACTCCCTCACCTCGCGCGGGAGCCGGCCGAGCGCGTCGAGCACGAGCCCGGCGACCGTGGTGTAACGCCCCTTCGGCACGCCGTGGATCCCCACGTCGACGAGGTCGTGCACCGGGAAGCCGCCGACGAGCGTGATCGTCCCGTCCGGGTTGCGTACCGCCTCAGCGACGTCGGGATCGGCCTCGTCGTAGATCTCCCCCACGATCTCCTCGACGAGGTCCTCGACGCTGATCATCCCCACGGCGCCGCCGTGCTCGTCCACGACGATCGCCATCTGCGTGTGCAGACGCTGCAGCTCCCCCAGCGCCGCGATGACTGCCGCGCTCCCCGGGAAGATCACCGGGTCCGCACCGAGGTCACCGGTACGCGCGGCGCCGGCCCGCACGAGGTCACGCATGTGGACCACGCTCGAGACCTGGTCGAGGTCGCGCCCGGTCGCGACCGGCGCGCGGGAGTGCCCCATCTCGAGCAGGACGCCGAGGGACTCCTCGGCGGTCGCGTCGGCATCGAGCACGACGACGTCCGTTCGCGGCTTCATCACGTCGCGCACCACGCGCTCGGAGATCTCGAACGCGCCGGCGATGATGCGTCGCTGGTCCGGGTCGAACGACCGGTGCGCCTCCACCATCTCGCGCAGCTCGTCCTCGGTGACCTCCTCGCGCCGACGGGAGGGATCACCACCCATCAGCCGCACCGCGATGTTCGTGGACCTCGAGAGCAGCCACACGACGGGGCGGGTGATCGTGGACATCACCGCCAACGGGCGGGCCGCGACCAGACCCCACTTCTCGGCGCGCTGCATCGCCATCCGTTTCGGGGCGAGTTCGCCGAACACGAGCGTCACGTACGCCAGCACGATCGTCACGATCAGCACCGCGACCGGCTCCGCGGCACCGCCGAGGAACGCCAGCGTCTCGCGCAGCGGCTCCGCGAGCGACACCGCTGCCGTGGCCGAGGCAAGGAAACCGGCAAGGGTGATCCCGATCTGGATCGTGGAGAGGAACTGGTTCAGGTCGCGGGCCAGCCGGGCCAGCGTGGCGCCGGCCTTCGACTGCTGCTCCAACCGCTGGAGCTGCGCCTCGCGCAGGGACACCAGCGCCATCTCGGTCCCGGCGAACGCCGCGTTGAGCAGCACCAGCGCGACGATGAGGGCCAGCTGGCCACCGACCCCGCTCATCGCAGGCTCTCCTCGGGATGTCGGGCGCTCATGATCGTCGAGCCTAGTGTCACGCCTCGCTCTGCAAGCGGCGGCGGCGGTCCTCGAGCGCCAGCAGCTCCCCGAACGTCGCACCGTAGGACTCGTCAGCGGGGTCGGTCCGCTGCAGACGTCCCTTCGCGTCCGCGATCTGTCGGGTCAGGCCGAGCCGGAGCAGGGCCACGAGCACACCCTTGGCGTAGCCCCCGAGCGCCTCCGGCCGGTCCTCGGGCAGCGGCGAGACCGCAAGCTCGGTGATGAGCGCCCCCACGGGGCCCTCGCCGGCCTCCCGCACCTGCTCCGCCCACTTGGAGCTCGCCTGCCGGGGCGCGTCGCCGCCGGCTCCGCGCGGG
>JAENWO010000392.1 GCA_016649925.1 Actinomycetales bacterium | reverse complement strand
TGCAGGACCGGCTCGCTCCCCGCGGCGTCGGTGTGGTGCTCGAGGCCGAGCACATGTGCATGTCCCTCCGCGGGGTGCAGGCCAGCGGGTCGCGCACCGTGACGAGCGCGCTGCACGGTGTGCTGCGCGACGATCCTCGCTCCCGAGCGGAGTTCTTCGCGCTCGCCGGGCTGCGACCATGAGGCACCGGGCTGCAACCATGAGGCATGAGGCATAAGGAGAGGGACATGGCCGAGAACACGTATCTCATCATCGGAGGTGGCCTCGCCGGTGCGAGCGCCGCCCGGACGCTGCGCGAGGAGGCCTTCGACGGTCGCGTGGTGATCCTGGCCGCCGAGGACGAGGTCCCCTACATCCGCCCGCCGCTGTCCAAGGAGTACCTCGCCGGCAAGGCCGAGCGCTCGGACGCGCTCGTCGAGGGCGAGGACTGGTACCGCGAGCACGACGTCGAGCTCCTCCGTGACCGTCGTGCCGTCGCCCTCGACGTGGCCGCGCACGAGGTGGTGCTCGACGGCGGTGAGCGCCTGTCGTACGCCAAGCTCCTGCTCGCGACCGGCGCCTCGCCGCGCCGTCTGCCCGCCGCGCACTTCGGTGAGCTCGACGGCGTCCACTACCTCCGTACGGTTCGCGACTCCGAGGCGCTGCGCGAGGCGCTGCACGACGGCGGACGCCGCGTCGTGGTGGTCGGCGCCGGCTGGATCGGGCTCGAGGTGGCGGCGGCGGCCCGCGGGTACGGCAACGAGGTGACCGTCCTGGGCCGGGAGGGCGTCCCGCTCGAGCCGGTCCTCGGGCCCGAGCTCGGCGCCTACTTCGGCGAGGTGCACCGCCGCAACGGGGTGACGCTGCGGATGGGGGTGGACGTCGCCGGTTTCACGGGTCGTGGCACCATCACCGGTGTGGTCCTGGGCGGCGGCGAGGTGGTGCCCGCCGACGTCGTCGTGGTGGGCATCGGCGCGGTGCCGAACACCGAGCTGGCCCGCGCGGTGGGCCTGACCGTGGACAACGGGATCGTGGTCGACGCGAGCCTGCGGGCGGGCAACGACGTGTGGGCGGCAGGTGACGTGGCGCGCGCGTTCCACCCGGTTCTGGGTAAGCACCTGCGCGTGGAGCACTGGGCGAACGCGGACCGGCAGGGGCCGGCGGCGGCCCGCTCGATGCTGGGTCAGCACATCAGCTTCGACCGCGTGCCGTACTTCTACACGGACCAGTTCGACCTCGGCATGGAGTTCTCCGGCTACGGCGACCTGATGGACGACACCCGCGTGGTCTACCGGGGGGACCGCGAGAGTGGCGAGTTCATCGCGTTCTGGCTCGCCGGGGACCGGGTGGTCGCCGGCATGAACGTCAACGTCTGGGACGTCAACGCCGGCGTCGAGAAGCTGATCGCCACCGGTGCGCCGGTGGACGAGGCGCGCCTCGTCGATGGCACCATTGCCCTGGACGAGGTGCAGGCCCGGCAGTGAGGATGACGACGTGACCGCGACCGAGCTCGTCCTGCCGGGCCTGGCCCCGCGCGAGATCGGCGGGCGGACGTTCGACTTCGCCAGGCGGGTGGCGGTGATGGCGATCGTCAACCGCACGCCGGACTCCTTCTACGACCGGGGCAGCACGTTCGCTCTGGACCGCGCGGTGGCCGGCGCGCTGACGGCCGTGGCCGAGGGTGCCGACTGGGTCGACGTCGGCGGCATGCCGTTCTCCCCGGACACCCTGGAGGTGTCCGCCGCGGAGGAGCTCGATCGGGTGCTGCCCGTCATCGAGGGCATCCGCGCCGTCTCCGACGTGGTGATCTCGGTGGACACCTACCGGCCGGACGTGGCGCGCGCCTGCATCGACGCGGGGGCGAGCGTCATCAACGACACGATGGGGCTGCGGGTGCCCGGGCTCGCCGAGGTGGTCGCGGACAGCGGGGCGACGGTGGTCGTCGCCCACTCCATCGCCCAGCCGCACCGGCACCACCCCCGCCCCCGGTACGCCGACGTGGTCGCCGAGATCGTCGAGCTCCTCCGGGAGCGGGTCGCGTACGCGACCGGCCTCGGCATCCCACTCGCCCGGATCGTCGTCGACCCGGGCCACGACCTGAACAAGAACACCCACCACTCCCTCGAGATCACCCGCCGGCTGGCCGAGATCACCGCGATCGGCCTGCCCACGCTCGTGGCCGTCTCGAACAAGGACTTCATCGGGGAGACGCTGGACCGCGAGCGCGACCAGCGGGTGATGGGCTCGCTGGCCGCCACCGTCATGTGTATCGAGCGGGGCGCGCGCGTGGTCCGCACCCACAACGTCGCCGCGACCGTCGACGCCGTGCGGATGACCGAGGCCGTGCTCGGGCTGCGCGAGCCCGTCTACACCCGGCACAACGTGTGATGAGGGCTCCTGATCCGGTGTTCGACCACGCCGAGCTCATCGAGGCGTACCGGGTCCGGGATCGTGCCGCGACACACCTGCGGGTGAACTTCGTCGCGAGCCTGGACGGGGCCGCCACCCATGGCGGGCTGTCCGGGGCATTGAACAACGAGGCGGACAAGCAGGTCTTCGACACGTTGCGGATGCTCAGCGACGTGGTCCTCGTGGGCGCGGGCACGCTGCGCAAGGAGGGGTACGGCGCGATCCGGCTCGACGACGACGCCGTCGCCTGGCGCGAGGAGCACGGACTTCCCCCGCACCCGACCCTGGCGATCGTGTCCTCGCACCTGGGCCTCAGCGCCGACATGGCGATGTTCGCAGAGGCCCCGGTCCGGCCCATCGTCGTCACCCATGCCCGATCGCCGGAGGAGGCACGGACCGAGCTCGGTGTCGTGGCCGACGTCGTCGTGTGTGGGTCCCGGGCGGTGGACCCCACCGTGGTTCGGGCCGAGCTCGCCGGCCGGGGTCTGCCGCAGGTGCTGTGCGAGGGCGGGCCACAGCTCTTCGGGAGCCTTGTCGCGGCCGACGCCGTCGACGAGTTCTGCCTCACCCTCAGCCCCGTCCTCGAGGGTGGCGATGCCGGGCGCATCACCCGGGCGGGTGCCCAGCGGACCCTGGACATGCGGCTCGCGCACGTCCTCACCGCTGGTGACATGCTGATGCTGCGCTACCTGCGCCGACACTGAGGGGGCGAGATGGCCACGCGCCGCGAGGCGGGGACCCGCGAGGCGGGGACCCGCGAGGCGGGGACCCGCGAGGCGGACTGGCCCGACGGTCGCCCGGACGCGGCGGGTCAGCCGGGTCAGCCGGGTCAGCCGGGT
>JAENWO010000396.1 GCA_016649925.1 Actinomycetales bacterium | reverse complement strand
GGGCTCGGGGCGCTGAGCGCACCGCAGGTCCTCGGCGGCCGGGAGTTCCAGACGATCGCGCCGATGATCCTCACGTTCTCCAACAGCCAGTCCTCGCGCGACATCGCCGCGCTCCTCGCCGTCATCCTCGGCATCGCGACGGTGATCCTGCTCGCGGTTCTGACGAAGGTGGAGCGGCGCGGCACGTACTTCTCGATCTCGAAGGTCTCGTCCAAGCTGTTGAAGCAGAAGATCACGAACCCGGCGGCGAACGCCGTCGTGCACGGCGTGGCCTACCTGCTGTTCGCGATCTACACGCTGCCCGTGGTCCTCATCGCGCTGTACTCCTTTCAGGACAGCGCCACCATCGCCTCGGGTGGCTTCTCGCTCAGCGCGATGAGCCTGGACAACTACACCCGCGTCCTCACCCAGGGCTCCGCGCTGCGCCCGTTCGTCGTGGCCATCGTCTACAGCGGGCTCGCGGCTGTCATCGTCGTCGGTGGGCTGCTGTTCGTCTCTCGCATCCTGCAGAAGTACCGGAACTGGCTCACGACGGCGGTGGAGTACCTCCTGCACATCCCGTGGATCCTGCCTGCCACGATGATCGCCCTCGGCCTGATCATGAGCTACGACCACCCGAACCCGCTCGTGGGCCGGATCGTGCTGACCGGCACCACGGTGATCCTGCTGATCGCGTTCGTCATCGTGAAGATCCCGTTCACGCTGCGCCTGCTCAAGGCGTCGTTCGCGTCCGTCAACGAGAACCTCGAGGAGGCCGCCTCGCTGATGGGCGCGAAGACGCTGTACATCTTCCGTCGCATCCTCATGCCTGCCGTGCTGCCGACGGCGCTGGCCGTGGGTGCGCTGAACTTCAACAGCCTGCTCGACGACTACGACACCGCCGTCTTCCTCGCCCACCCGCTCTACCAACCCCTCGGCCTGATCATCAAGGCCAACACCGACGGCGCCGTCAGCCTGGACGCCCGGGCGAACACGTTCGTCTACACCGTGCTGCTGATGATCATCACGGGCGTGACGATGTACCTCGTGTACGGGCGCTCGCAGCGGACGAAGAAGCGCCGGAGCGGGGCCGCGGGTGCGGGCGCCGGGGCGCTGCCCGGATCGGCCGACGGCGCCGTGCCCGCCGGTACCTCCTCCGGTACCTCCTCCGGTACCGTGCTCCCGGAGCCGTCCGGGACGAAGCTCTCCGGACCCACCACCCAGGGGCGCTGATGTTCGGCCAGGAACGCTTCGCCGAGGTCAATGTGGTGTTCAACGACCGGTTCGCCCGGCTCGGCACGCTCATCGCCGTGCACCGCGGCACCGGGATGGCGAGCATCGCTGAGAACACCGCGGGGGCGGTCACGGCCGCGGTGGCCTCCGGTGGGGACATCGTCGAGATCGACGCCGTCTCCTCCACCGACGGGGAGTTCTTCGCCTTCCACGACGGCTACGAGACGGAGCTCCTCGGCGCGGGCCAGAATCTCCGGAAACTTACCGCCGCCCGCATCCGGGCGCTGAGCTACCGGTACGTGGACCGGCCGGGGCGCACCGTCCGCGTGGCGCCGCTGCTCGAGCTCCTCGGCGCCTTCCGCGGGGACACGCTGTTCAACGTGGACCGCTCCTGGGACTGGTGGGACGCGCTCCTGCCGGCCCTGGACAGCCTGGACATGGCCGGGCAGCTGCTGCTCAAGTGCCGCGGGTGGGGGGACCAGGCGGACCTCTTGCGCGACCACCCGGTCAAATACCCGTTCATGCCGATCTGCGCGACGCTCGAGCAGGCGCACCGCTACCTCGACGACCCGCTGCTCAACACGGTGGGCGTGGAGCTGCTGGCCACCGATACGGGCAGCCCGTTCCTCGACCCGGGGGTTCTGGCGGACCTGCGGGAGCGGGGCGTGTTCACGATGGTCAACGCCGAGGTGCTCACCACCGGCGTCGACCTGTTCGCCGGCTACGACGACGAGACCGCGGTGCTGCGCTCGCCCGACGAGGGCTGGGGGCCGCTGTTCGACCTCGGTGTGGACGTCATCCAGACCGACTGGCCGTGGCTGTTGCGCGACTACCGGGGCGTGCGGCCCGGGTCCTTGGTCCGGACGTGAGCGGCCCCCCGCGCGAGCAACCGACGACGGCGGTGCCTGCCTCGCGCGGTGATCTCCAGACGGCGGTGCCTGCCTCGCGCGATCTCACGATGGAGGACGTCGCCGCGGAGGCGGGGGTCTCGCGTACCTCGGTATCGCGCGTGATGCTCGGCCAGGGGAAGGTCTCCGAGGAGACGCGGCACCGCGTGCGGGCAGCCGCCGACCGGCTCGGCTACGTCACCAACGTGATGGCCAGCGAGCTGGCCTCGGGCGGGAGCCGCACGATCGGTCTGCTGCTGCGGGACGCAGCGAACCCCGCCTACGGCCTGCTCTTCACGGAGCTGCAGAAGGCGGCACACGCCGCCGGACTGACGCTGATCAGCATGACGATCAGCGCAGACGATCGTGGCCGGGGCCAGGTGGCCAGCCTGCACCGGCTGGTCGGCATGCGCGTCGCGGGGCTGATCGTGGCCACCGGCGGTGTGACGAGCGGGCAGCTCGAGCCGTTCCGCGCGCGCATCCCGATCATGCGGGCCGGCCGGCCCGAGACCTCCGCCGCCATCCACGCCGTCTCCTACGACGAGGAGGACAACGCCCGCCAGCTCGCCGTCCACGTCGCCGAGCAGGGGCACCGGCACATCGCCGTCCTGGTCACCGAGGAGATCGAGTCCTACCCGGAGTTCGTCCGTGGCACGACGATGGTCTCGGTGCTCGAGGAGCGCGGGTGCACCGTGCGTCGGGTGTCGGTCCGGGGCGCGGGGGACGGCGTCGAGAAGGTCGTCGCGCTGGCCGCTGCCGGCGAGGTGAGCGCGATCATGGCGCCCTCCGACCCGCGCCAGCTGGTCGTGCTGCGGGCGCTGGCGGCGGCCGGGCTGCGGGTACCGGAGGACGTCTCGGTCTCCGGCTGCGACGGGATCATGCCCGGCGCCGACCTGCTGGGGCTGACCACCGTGCGTCTGCCGGTGGAGGAGCTGGCGCGCCGTACCGTGTCCCACATGGCTGACCTCATCGGCGACGAACCGCCGTCGGGCGTCGTCTCCGAACGACTCCTCGGCACCCTCGTGCCTGGCCGCACCGTGGGCCCGCTCGCACGCGCGCGCGGGTCCGTGTGACCGAGTCCGCCTTGATGACGTACTCG
>JAENWO010000382.1 GCA_016649925.1 Actinomycetales bacterium | reverse complement strand
GGCCGATGTCGGCGTCCAGGCGCTGGAAGCGGCCAAGACCAAGAACCTCGACAAGATGGTCGACGTGAGCGGCGCGATCTCCGACGCCTTCCTGATCTGCCATGAAAAATATCGCGAGGTGCCGCAAGGAAAGATGCGGTGCGTTCCCGTACCCTGATCTGAGCTCGCGGACCTCCACATGTTGATGTTGATCAAGAGCGTGTTCGAGTGGGTGAACGATGTGGTAGTTGCCGCGGCCGTGGCCGAGGATCTCCAGGGCGCGGTTGGCGATCACCTCGTTGGCGTTCATGTTGGTCGATGTTCCAGCCCCGCCCTGAATCTGGTCGACGACGAACTGGTCGTGCAGCGAACCGCCGCGGATCTCGTTACAGGCCGCGATGATCGCGTCGGCGATCTCAGTCTCCAGGTGACCGAGTTCCTTATTGGACTCTGCGGCAGCCTGTTTCACCGACGCGAGGGCGACCACGAGGACGAGCAGGACGACGGCGGTCACCGCCGGCCGCGACCGCGACTGCTCCACGTCGTCGAACTCCATGCCGCCACGATGCGCCGACGGGCCGGCCGGCGTCCCGGCGAGATCCTGCGGCTGTGCACCGGGCGGCGCCCTCCCGTCCCTGTGGACGCGCTGCGCGCGGGCCCGGCCTCGCGAGCCGGCGCGGCTCCTGTGCGTCCGATCCCCGCGACGGCCACCTTCGGGCCGGCTACCACTAGATCGCCCCGCCGAGCCCGGCGGAGCGCAGGACCATGCGCTGGAAGGCGAGGAAGATCGGCACCGGGATGATGGTGGAAATCGCGAGGGCGGCGAGGAAGACGTCGAGCTCGATGAACCGTTGCGGCGCCGGCAGGCGGACGAAGAGCGGCTGCAGGTCCGGGTTCGGAAGGACGAGCAGCAGCCAGAGGAAGTCCTTCCACGCGGCGATCACGGCGAAGACGGAGACGACGCCGAGGATGGGCCGGGACATCGGCAGGACGATCGAGACGAACAGCCGGAACGGCCCGGCGCCGTCCACCCGAGCCGCCTCGAAGATCTCGCGGGGGAGGTTGTCGAAGAACCGCATCACGAGGAGCAGGTTGGGGCGTTCGCCCCCGCGGGCAGTCAGACCGCCCGGAACGTTTGATGAGCGACGTCCGCAGCACGGGCGGGTCGAGCAACGTGAGGTAGAGGGGGACGAGCAGCGTGACGGACGGCACGAACAGGGTGGCGAGCGTCAGGCCGGGGACGATGGGGCCGTAGCGCGGCCGGAGCACGGACAGAGCCTCGCTGATGAGAACGGCTCCGACCAAGGGGGATCGGCTACCCGAAAACGAGTGCGAGGAGCGCCTCGATCGTCCGACGGCGAACAGGATCGTTCGACGGCGTCCACAGCTGTCGAGGGCGGACGCCGGGCGGGCGGTTCCCCCCAGAACTCGCCGTCGCCCGGCGTCCGCGGCGCGCCGTTGAACGGGCGCGACATGTCGTTGTGCGTGGAGATCCACAGCGCAAGGACGGGACCGAGCCTGTCCGCCGAAGGTGAACCGATGCCGTTGCACTGGTGAACAACGGGCGAACTCCGCGCGAAGGGAGATGGCAGATCTCGTCCACTAGCGGCGGGTCGTGAGCATTGCACCGGACGGCACGGCCCTCCAGAACGGGATCGTCACCCTGCGCCCGCTCGTCGCGGAGGACGCGGAGCGCCGTCCTCGCGGCCCCCGTCGGCGTGGTGCCAGCCGGGACGCTGGTGGGGACCTCCAGCCTGCAGTCCAGGCCGACATCCGCAACACCCGGTCGCAGGCGGCGATCGCTCGGCTCGGTGCCGTCCGCGAGGGCGTTGTCCGCCGCGATATCCGCCGCCCCGGCGGCACATTCCGCGACACGGTCGTGTTCTCCATCCTCAGCGACGAGTGGCCGGAGGTCAGCGACCGTTTGCTCGCGCGCCTCGGTCGATGTGGCTGGGCCCCAAGCCCGGCCAGCCCCCTGACCGGGGTGGCCGCTGACCCTTGGGGACGCTGTGTCGGCAGCTGCTCAGCGGGCAACGTGTGATTGCTACGAACGGGCGACGTGGCAGGGCTGCTGCGGATGCTGTCAGACTGGCGCCCGTGCCAACTGCCAAAGAGCCCCCGCTCGGGGAAGGCGAAACCTCGAAGGTGGAGGTGCGGCGATGGCGTCAGTACCTGGCGGACGAGCGCGCTGAGGCGGCCGTCTACCGAGAGCTCGCCGGGCGCAGGAGGGGTGAGGAGCGCGCGATCCTGCTCGCCCTGGCCGATGCCGAAGGGCGGCATGCCGCGCACTGGGAAGAGCTGCTCGGGCACCGCGTCGGACTCCCGCGGCAGCCCGCGCTCCGCTCACGTATGCTCGCCTGGCTCGCCGGTCGGTTCGGTTCGGTCTTCGTGCTCGCCCTGGCGCAACGGGCGGAGGCCCGCTCGACCTATGAGCAGGATGAGCACGCCACGGCGGCGATGGCCGCGGACGAGCGGATCCACGAGGAGGTCGTCCGATCGCTGGCAACGCGAGGCCGCGCCCGGATCTCTGGCATGTTCCGCGCGGCCGTGTTCGGGATGAACGACGGCCTCGTCTCCAACCTTGCTCTTGTGCTGGGAATCGGCGCTTCGGGCGTGGGAACCACGGTTGTCTTGTTGACCGGGCTCGCTGGACTGCTCGCCGGCGCTCTCTCGATGGGCGCGGGGGAGTACGTCTCGATCCGATCCCAGCGCGAACTGCTCGCAGCCTCCACCCCGAGCGCAACGGCGGACACCGCCCTGCCCGACCTGGACGTGAACGCTAACGAGTTGGCTCTCGTCTACCGGGCACGCGGCATGAGTGCGGAGGAGGCGCGTGTCCAGGCCGAGAATCGCCTCGCGAACTACGACCCCGAGGCTGGATCCGAGTACGTCGACATCGACGAGCACGAGGAGATCGGCTCGGCGTGGGGTGCGGCGATCTCCAGCTTCTGCTTCTTCGCCTCCGGAGCCGTCATCCCCGTGCTGCCGTACCTGTTCGGGATGACCGGCCTGCCTGCTGTTCTGGTGGCATCCGGGCTGGTGGGTATCGCACTCGTCGTGACCGGCGCGATCGTCGGGCTGCTCTCCGGCGGTCCGCCGCTGCTGCGGGCCCTGCGCCAGCTCGGAATCGGCTGGGGCGCCGCGGCGGCGACCTACGTGCTCGGTCTGCTGCTCGGTACCACGATCAACTGACACTGGACCTTTGCCGACCGCCCCCGCGACGGCGATGTTGCCGATCTCGAGCTTCCCGGTCTTCCGGAGACTGGCAGGGCCTGTCGTGGCGTTATTGGCGGCTGGTTCTGGGGGTGGGGTGGGCGGTGGTGATTTCGTGGCCGTCGGGTCGGTGGAAGTGCCAGCGGCCGTGGTGGTGGGTCATGGTGATGTGGTGGG
>JAENWO010000490.1 GCA_016649925.1 Actinomycetales bacterium | reverse complement strand
TTCCTGATCGCCTCCGTGCGCTGACACTGGTCGTGCGCTGACGCGGGTCGTGCGCGCCGCAAAGCCGGCCCGAGGAATCAGGGGGTGCGGGCGCTCAGCCGCCGCGACGGGCGCGCAGCGCGGCGAGGGCCTCGTCGAGGAGGGCAGCGCCGTCGGAGTCCGTGCGGCGCTCCTTCACGTACGCGAGGTGCGTCTTGTAAGGCTCGTTCTTGGGGGCCGACGGCGGGTTCGCCTGGTCCTGACCGGCGGGCATCCCGCAGCGTGGGCAGTCCCACGTCTCGGGGACGACCATGCCGGGCTCCTGCGCGAAGCTGGGACGGGTCTCGTGACCGGTGGCGCACCAGTAGGAGATCCACACCCGCGGGGCGATCTCACCCCGCTCGGCCTCACCCATCGGTCCCGCACCGACGCGTGAACCCTTGATTGCACTTCCACCAGCCACGTTGTCGACTCCCTGCTCAGATCGAGACTTTTTGGATGAGACCCAGCAAGACGACGACGACTCCCCACACCACGGCGGAACCGATCGTGATGCGGTTGAGGTTGCGCTCCGCCACACCCGAGGACCCGATGCTGGAGGAGATGCCGCCGCCGAACATGTCGGACATGCCGCCGCCCTTGCCCTTGTGCATGAGGACCGTCAGGATCAGAACGGCGCTGGTCATGACCAGCAGCACGTCGAGGGTGATGCGCAGAGCGTCCACGGCTGTGGGTCTTCCTCACGTCAGGGGTATCGGGCGCGACCGCGCGCCGACCGGGCACAGGGCTGAGTTTACGCGATCGGCGCGGGGAGTCGAACGAGGCCCCGCGCCGACCGCCTGAGCAGTGCCCGCTACAGACCGACCTGATGCGACTGGTAGCGCGCGATAGCGGCGAACTCCTCCGCCTCCAGGCTCGCGCCGCCGACCAGGGCGCCGTCCACGTCGTGCTTCGCCATGATCGACGCGACGTTGGACGACTTGACCGAACCGCCGTAGAGCACGCGCACCGCGTCGGCCACCTCGGCGGAGTACAGCTCGGCCAGGCGGCCACGGATCGCTCCGCACACCTCCTGGGCGTCGTCGGGGGTGGCGACCTCGCCGGTGCCGATGGCCCAGACGGGCTCGTACGCGATCACGCTGCGGGCGGCGTCCTCGGCGGAGATCCCGTCGAACGCTCCGTCCACCTGCGCGAGGGTGTAGGAGACCTGGTCGCCCGCCCGGCGGATCTCGAGCCCCTCACCGACGCAGATGATCGGGATGATGTCCGCCCCGAGCGCCGCCTTGACCTTCGCGCCGACCAGCGCGTCGTCCTCGGCGTGCAGCTGCCGACGCTCGGAGTGCCCGACGACGGCGTAGCTCACGCCGAGCTTGGACAGCATCGTCGCGGAGATCTCACCCGTGTAGGCACCCTTGGAGTGCGCGGACACGTCCTGCGCGCCGTAGCCGACCTCGAGCCTGTCGGCGTCCACGAGGGTCTGCACCGATCGCAGGTCCGTGAACGGCGGCACGACGACGACCTCGACGGCCGAGAAGTCGTGCTTCGCGTCCTTGAGGGTCCACGCGAGCTTCTGCACGAGGTGGGTGGCCTGGTGGTGGTCCAGGTTCATCTTCCAGTTCCCCGCCATCAGCGGGGTGCGGGTGTTCGCCATGTCGGCCTGTTCCTTCTAGTCGTCGAGGACGTCGATGCCGGGAAGGGTCTTGCCCTCGAGAAGCTCCAGGGACGCACCGCCCCCGGTGGAGATGTGGCTGAACCCGGCCTCGTCGAAGCCGAGCTGACGCACCGCGGCCGCGGAGTCGCCGCCGCCGACGATGCTGAACGCACCGTCGCTCGTGGCGTCGACCATGGCCTGCGCCACGGCCCGGGTGCCCGCGGCGAAGTTCGGGAACTCGAACACGCCCATCGGGCCGTTCCAGACCACGGTCTTCGCGTCGAGGATCGCTGCGCGGAACGCCTGTGCGGACGCGGGGCCGATGTCCAGGCCGATGCGATCGTCCGGGATCGCGTCCGCGGCGACGATCTCGGGGGCGGAGTCGGCCTTGAACTCGGCGGCGACCACGATGTCCGTGGGGAGCACGATCTCGACACCGCGCTCGGCGGCCGTCCTGAGGTAGCCCTTGACCGCGTCGATCTGGTCCTCCTCGAGGAGGGACCTGCCGACGCCGTGCCCCTGCGCGGCGAGGAAGGTGAACACCATGCCCCCACCGATCAGCAGCCGATCAGCCTTCGTCAGCAGGTTCGCGATGACACCGAGCTTGTCGGAGACCTTGGAACCACCGAGCACGACGACGTACGGGCGCGCCGGATCGTCGGTCGCCCTGCGCAGCGCCTCGACCTCCTTCTGCACGAGACCGCCGACGGCGTGGGGCAGCTTCAGGGCGACGTCGTAGACGCTGGCCTGCTTGCGGT
>JAENWO010000171.1 GCA_016649925.1 Actinomycetales bacterium | reverse complement strand
GGCGGAGCGTTCATCTTTCTGCGTGAGATCAACCGGTGGGGGTTCGCGGGCAGCCTCTCCTGGGTGCTCATCGTCGGCTACGTGCTCACCAATGCGGTGTACGCGTTGACCTTCGGCGAGTACCTCGGCAACGTCATCGGCGCAGGACAGTGGTTCCCGCGCGTCGCCGCCGCAGCCATCCTGGCCTTCTTCATGGGGTTGAACCTACGGGGCGTCAGTGAGGCGGGCGGCGTCGAGGTGGTTCTTGTGTGGTTCAAGCTGGCCGTGCTCGTGGGCCTGGCCGGGTGGGGACTGGCGCAATGGGATCCGGCGATGCTGTCACGAGGAGTGCCCGGCACCGGGATCGGTGCCGCGCTCTTCGGTGGGGCGTCCGTGTTCATGGCCTATGAAGGGTTCCAGTTGGTGACCTACGACTTCGACGACATCGACAACCCGCAGAAGACGCTCCCCCGTGCTGTGCTCTCGGCCATCGTCGTGGTCATCGCCGTGTACGTCGTCGTGGCGCTGGGCGTGACGACGCTCATCGGCGCGGACCAGGTGGTGGCACACCAGGAGGTCGCATTGGCCGTCGCCGGCCGCCAAGCCTTCGGTATCGCCGGGCTCATCGTGGTGTCGATCGGCGCGGCCTTCTCCACCGGGTCAGCCATCAATGCGACGCTGTTCGCCACCGCACGGCTCACCCACGAGGTCGCCAAGGACGGGGAGCTGCCCGCCGCGTTGCATCACCGAAACCGGGCGGGTCTGCCGGATCGGGCCGTGATCGGACTCGGCGGACTCGCTGCCGGATGTGCGATGCTCGGAGCCCTCGCCACGCTCGTCGAGGCCGCGAGCCTCACCTTCCTCTTCACCTTCGCCATCGTCGGCGGGTTGGCCTTTCGTGCGCGGGCCGGGTCACGGGTCCTGACAGGATTCGCAGCCGTCTCCGCCGCTGCGGCGTTGATCACCCTTGTCGTGCGCTTGATCGAGACCGATCCCGTGGCGCTCGCCTTCCTGGGTCTCCTCGTGCTCATCGCCGTGTTCGGTCGCCCTGTCCTACTTCGCCACACGAGAACAGAGCCTCAATAGAGCTGTCCCTGACCCTCAACCGAAGGTGAAGCGCCGACTGCATGTGAGGACCGGTTCTGGGCCTTCGGCTCGTAGTGTTGAGCGCCGCGCTGGTTGAGGATGACGGCGGCATTTGACAACACGTTGTATGGGAACCCGTCGATCGCCGGGCGTCAGCGACCGCCCAGTCCGCGTCCATGTGATCAGCCCGCCCGCAGGCGCGGTTCCACCGCAGCTTCAGGCTTGGACAGCGCCGCCGAGGATGTCGCCCGCGACAGCGAACGCTGCGTCACGAGCAACGAGCCACCGGCCGGATGGAGGAGCGGTTCACACCGGACTGCTCGGGCACAGTCGCGCTCTCCTGCGACAGACTGTAGGAGTCGGGTGTCCTGCCCGCACGAGGGGAAGGACGAACGCCTGCCGGGCGCGCCGACGCGCACGAAGGCCACGAGGAGGGAGAGGTTGCGGTCCGGTCGCCCCACGACGTGATGGTGCTGCCGGAGTTGATCGGTTGGGTTCGATAGCGGGGACGAGAGGATCGAGGATCGCGATGACGACAGACGACAGCATCATCATCGTCACGGGTTCGAACGGTCGGATCGGGGATGCGGTGATGCGGCGATTCGCCGGCCGCTTCGGTGAGGTCGTCGGCTTCGATCGCAAGGCCGACAACCCGCCGCCTCCGGGCTGCGTGTACGTCCCGGTCGACATCACCTCGGACGACAGCGTGCGGGAGGGGCTCAAAGCGATTCGTGAGCACCACGGGAGCCGCGTCGCGTCGTTCGTCCATCTCGCCGCGTACTACGACTTCTTGGGTGAGCCGAGCCCGCAGTACGAGGAGATCACCGTGCGCGGCACGGGCCGGGTGCTGCGCGGGCTGCGCGACCTCGACTTCCAGGTCGAGCAGTTCGTGTTCTCGAGCACGATGCTGGTGCATCGGGCCGCCGAGCCCGGCCAGCTCATAGACGAGGACTCGCCGGTCGAGGCGAGCTGGGCCTACCCGGCGTCCAAGGTGAAGACGGAGCAGGTGATCCGCGACGGGCGGGGCGACATCCCTGCCGTGCTGCTGCGGATCTCTGGTGTCTATGACGATGGGTGTCACTCGATCCCGCTGGCCCAGCAGATCCAGCGCGTCTACGAGCGCCAGCTCAGCAGCCGCGTCTACGCGGGTACCACTGCGCACGGCGCGTCCTACCTGCACATGGATGACCTGGTAGATGCCATCGGTGCGGCCGTGGAGCGCCGCGCCGCGCTGCCACCGGAACTGCCCCTCCTGCTCGGTGAGCCCGAGACGCTCAGCTACGACGAGCTCCAGCACACCTTGGCTCGCCTGCTTCACGGCGAGAACCTGGAGACGATCCCGATCCCGATCCAGCTGAAGCCGCTGATCAAGATCGGGGCCTGGGTGCTGGCCAAGACCCCGGGGCGGGAGCGGTGGATCCGGCCGTGGATGATCGACCGTGCCGGGGATCACTACGCGCTCGACACCACCCGAGCGCGCGAGCTGCTGGGCTGGGAGCCGACCCGCTCGCTGCGCGCCACGCTCCCCACGATGGTCGCGGCGCTCAAAGCGGACCCGCTGGGCTGGTACCGCGAGAACGAGCTGGAACCGCCCCGCTCCCTCCGCAAGCACACCACGCATCGCGGGCACGAGGGGACGACCGGTGGACTCTGACCCGACGCCCGAGCGGACAGGACCCGCGATGGGCCACGTCCAGCACCCACCCCAAGCCGAGGCCGCCCCCGAACCCGGTGGGCCGCTGCACCACGGCGGAGGCCACGGGACCGGCGACATGGCCGGGATGGACATGGACAAGTCGGCCGGTCCGGCGCACGGTGGGGCTGCGCCGTGGGCGCACTTCTTCGCCGCCATCATCCTCGGTCTCTGGCTGATCACCAGCCCCGCCGCGCTCGGCTACCGCAGCCTGGCGCTCACCTGGAGCGACGCGATCAGCGGAACCCTCCTCGTCGGGTTTGCGGTCGTCACCCTCGTGCGCGGGTCGGTGTGGGCCCCGTGGGCGAACTCGCTGGTCGGGATCTGGCTCCTGTTCGCCCCGCTCCTCTTCGAGGCGCCGACGGCGGCCGCCTATGCCAACGACACGCTCGCGGGCACGCTCGTGATCGCCTTCGTGCTGCTCATGCCCGGGATGCCGGGCATGCGCATGCTGCCGGGACCCGACGCGCCGGCGGGCTGGTCCTACAACCCCTCGTCGTTGACGCAGCGGGCGCCGATCATCGCGCTGGCCCTCGTGGGCTTCTTCCTGTCCCGGCAGATGGCCGCCTACCAGCTCGGCTACACCGGGTCGGTCTGGGAGCCGTTCTTCGATCCCGGCACCAGGGCGGTGCTCGACTCGGACCTGTCGAAGAGCTTCCCGATCTCCGACGCCGGCCTGGGCGCGGTGCTGTACATGGTCGAGGCGCTGATGGGGTTCATGGGCGACAAGGCGCGCTGGCGGACGATGCCCTGGATGGTGTCGTTCTTCGGCATCCTCGTGGTGCCCCTCGGCATCGCCAGCATCTCGCTCATCATCCTCCAGCCCGTAGCCGTCGGCGCCTGGTGCACGCCCTGCCTGATCGCGGCACTGTCGATGCTGATCATGATCGCCCTCACCCTCGACGAGGTCGTCGCCACGGGCGAGTTCCTCGTCCTGGCCCGCCGGGAGGGCCAGCCGGTCTGGCGCGTGTTCTGGCTGGGCGGCACCCTCGCAGCAGCCGACGAGCACCCCGTCGCCGTCCGCCCGGACGTGGTGAGTGCCAAGGCAGCGGCGTGGGGCGTGGCCCTGCCGTGGAACCTGCTCGCCAGCGCGGCGGTGGGGCTGTGGCTGATGGCCTCCCCCTCCATGTTCGGAACCGTGGACCGAGCCGCTGACAGCGACAACATCGTCGGGGCGCTGGTGGTGACGGTGGCGATCATCGCCCTGGCCGACGTCGGGCGCGCCGCCCGCTACGTCAACGTCGCCTTCGGCGCCTGGCTCGTCGCCGCCCCGTGGCTGCTCAGCGGGGGGACGACGACCGCGACGTGGAACGACGTCGCTGCCGGTGTCGCGCTGATCCTGCTCAGCCTGCGCCGTGGCCCGGTCGGGGAGCGCTACGGCACCTGGCAGCCGTACATCCGCTGACCTGCACCCGACGACGACGCCAGGCGAACCATTCGACCACGACACCGAGCGATTCACGCTGGCGCAGATCAGCATCGGCCCGCCGGTGCTCACCATCAACCAGAGCGCCACCTTCATGGTGACTGACCTGACCGGCGAGATCACCGGTGAGGGCGAGGCTCGTTCGTCAGTACTCCATCGAGCGGCTGCTCGCCGTGGGCGCAGACCATGCGCTGGCCACGCTCGAGAGCCCGTTGCCCGGCGTACCGGACTCACCGCCCTGAGCCAGGCCTCACCCGCTCGGCGCTCTGCACCGCTCAGCCCGCAGGCGCAGCGGAGCCCGGTACGTGCCAGTGCTCGCCGGGGGCGAGCAGCTGGTCGGCTTGCGGTGGGCCCCAACTTCCCGGCTCGTAGTCGTGGACGGGGGTCCGATCATCGAGCACGCCCTCGACCACCCGCCAGGCCGCCTCGATCGAGTCCTCGCGGGCGAACAACGACTGGTCGCCGACGGCCGCGTCGCCGATGAGGCGCTCGTAGGGCGGGCGGCCGTCGCCGCGACGATGGCACGCGACCAGCTCGACCGGCTCACCGACCATGGCCTCTCCGGGCAGCTTCACCCGGGCGCCGAGCGAGATCGAGATGTCGGGCTCCAACTGGAACCGGATGTGGTCGCCCTCGGGCAGGGCGCTGGCGCCGAAGACCGCCCGGGGAGGTGGCCTCAACCTCACGAGGACCTCGGTCGCCGTGACCGGCAGGGACTTCCCGGTGCGGATGGTGAACGGCACGCCCGCCCAGCGCCAGGTGTAGATCTCGAGGCGGACGGCGGCGAACGTCTCGACGGTCGAGCCGGGGGCCACGCCATCGACGTCGCGGTAGCCGCGGTACTGGCCGCGTACAGCGTCGCCGGGGCGTAGCGGCCGGATCGAGTCGAGGACCTTGAACTTCTCGTTCGACACCGCGTCCGGGGTGCGTCCCGACGGGGGCTCCATGGTCAGCAGGCTCAGCACCTGAAGGAGGTGGTTCTGGATCACGTCGCGGATGGCGCCGGTCCCGTCGTAATAGGCGCCCCGGGTGCCGACGTCGAACGACTCGGCCAAGGTGATCTGCACGCTGGCGATCCGGTCGCGGTTCCAGAGCGGCTCGAGGAACGAGTTGGCGAACCGGAAGTAGAGGAGGTTCTGGACCGGCTCCTTGCCCCAGGAAGTGGTCGATCCGGAAGATCGCCGCCTCGGGAAAGACGGCGCGCGCGGCGTCGTTCAGGGCGCGGGCGCTGGCGAGGTCCCGCCCGAAGGGCTTCTCGACGATCACCCGCGCCCCCTTCGCGCAGCCCGAGGCTTCGAGATTGGCGATGACCTGGCCGAACAGGGCCGGCGGGATCGCCAGGTAGTGCAGCGGATGTCCGGCGTCGCCGAGCTCGCGACGCAGCGCGTGAAACGTCTCGGGGTCATCGTGGGAGCCCTTGACGTAGCGGAGACGCTCGAGCAGCCGCGCGAACGCCTGCGGGTCGGTGCCGCCGCTCGCCTCGACGCTCCGTCGCGCCCGTTCGCGCAGCGTGTCGAGATCACCCGATCGCGCCACCCCGATGATCGGCAGGTCGAAGCCGTCGTCGCGGATGAGGCCGTGCAGCGCCGGGAAGATCTGCTTGAAGGCCAGATCGCCCGTCGCCCCGAAGAAGACGAACGCGTCGGACTGTTCCGCGCC
>JAENWO010000518.1 GCA_016649925.1 Actinomycetales bacterium | reverse complement strand
GATGCGTTGAGGCTTATTCACAACTCGTCACCAGCCGCCCCACTGAGTCCCTGACCTGCGACGATGCCGCGCATGACACAGTTCTGAATAAGCCTCGTTGAGTCTTGGCCATTCATCCTCGGTTCTGCTGTGGTCAGACCACATTACAGGGGTTTCCGTGGCGGTTACCCACACTCGGTGCCTAGGATGCGGATACCACCGGGGAGGAGCACGTTGACAACATCTGGCATCGAAGAGGTAGCTGGTCAGGTCATTCTTAGATGTGGATCGTCGATCCAGATGCGCTAATTGTTGGTAGACGCACCAGTCCTCGTCGTGCGGTCGAGAATCTAGAGCATGAGGCGTCACGGCGGGCTCATCAACTGAAGTCGGCTACCGTCTCGATATGACGATGACGGTCGAGGGCTTCTACATCGACGGCACGCGGGCGGGCACGATCGTGCGCCACCTCGCCGACGGTCGGCTGCGCACCGTGACGAGCTTCGAGGAGCCCGACGGCGTGCGCGTGCACGTGGAGCACTGCGTGTTGCCCGTGCACGATCCGTTCGCCTGGACCGAGTACTTCTACGTGGACCACATGGAGGAGACCCGGCTGAGCGTGCGCCGGGTCGGCACCACGATCGTGGAGGAGCTGGGGGAGCGGTCCGTAGCGGTGTCGGCGCGGGCCATCCCGAGCTACGCCGAGCGGCTCCTCCTCGAGCGGCTGATCCGCGACGGGCTGGACCGGGTGGAGTACAGCCGGCTCGACGACGCCGAGCCGTGGGGACACGCGGGCGACGCCGTCCTCGAGCTCGGCGAGGCCGAGACGATCCAGCTCCCCGACGGCACCGCGCGAACCTGCTCCTCGGTGGAGCGGCGCGTGGACGGTGAGGTGACCGCCCGGTACTGGTTCGACGGGTCGGGCGTGGTGAAGTCGGACTGGATGGGCGCGGAGTCCTACGTCGAGCAGGCCTGAGCCGCTCGGTGCACCCCTCGCGGCGATCGGTGCCGCGTGGGAGCATGGAGGAGCCACCAACGAGGAGCCACCAACGCGGGAGGTGCCATGACGGGGCCGGCGCAAGAGCACACGTCGGGTGAGGACCGGTCGCCGTCGAGCGACGTCACGGACGAGGAGCAGCTCGCATTCCGCCACGTGGCGGCGTTCGCGAGGAACGTCGCCCTTCAGCTGGTCGCGGCGCGCGTCCCGGAGGACGAGTACGCGGTCCAGGAGGCGCGTCTCGGGCCCCGCAAGGAGCCCTTCGGCTTCCACGCCCTGGGCGACGACGTCATCCTGAACGCCGCGGAGCGCCGGGACGGCATCGGCGGGTGGCGCGTGACCTCGGCCGTGGCCCAGGAGGTCACCCGCGTGGGGCGCTCGGGCGCGCCCGACGCCCATGCGTACCAGCGGGTCGCCGAGGAGCTGTGGCTCGGGCGCGGCGGGGACCTGCGCAGCGTGCGGCTGACCACCGATGCCTCGGGGGCGACGACGGTTGAGCAGGCGCCGCTCACCGCCGAGGACGCGCTGCGGCTGGACCGCTCCACGCAGTGGCACGAGACCACGCGCAAGGAGCACGGCACCACCTGGCGGGAGGGCCGGCGCGAGGCGTCATCCGAGCGCGAGGTGCCCGGTCCGTGCGACCGGGTGTCGGATCTCCTCGCGGTGCTGCTTCGTCGGGCGTACTGACGCGCGCCTGCCACCCGATCGGCCGTCGATTCGGCCCCCGACTAGCCGTGCTCTACGTGCACGGCTTCAACGACTACCTCTTCCAGGGCGACCAGGGGGTGCTCGACCAGGATCTGACGGAAGGCGCGGGTGTCGATGCGAAGGGCGCAGGCCTCGGGCCTTGGTAGGGCTGGGCACACGTGGCCCGCAGCGGAACCCGGCGCCGGAAAACGGTGTTGGCGGCGTGTGGTTCAGCCCAGTGAGGTGGTCCGGAGCTCGTTGCACTGGACCTTCGTCCCCGTCTGCCGGATCGGGCGCCGACTAACCTCAGGCGATGCCCGACCTTAGTCTCGCGGCGCCAGACCCGCGTCGCGCTGCACCCCCCCGCCGACGACGTCGGGGGCCGGGCTGGGTGCCGAACCAACACGGGGCGTGGGCCATGCTCATCGTGCCGTTCGCCGTCGGTGCGCTTGAAGG
>JAENWO010000566.1 GCA_016649925.1 Actinomycetales bacterium | reverse complement strand
TCGAGGCTCCCGTCGTGGGACTCGACTTCTCGCCGGTCGAGGGCCGCCTGGTGGAGTCCGCTCCTCACGGCGTGCACCACCTCGCTGCGGAACCGGACGTCCCGCCCCACCTCGTCGGCCCGGCGCCCGGCCAACGTCCTCGTCGACCTCCTCGCCGACGGCGCCACGGAGCTCGACGAGGACCGACGGGCCACCGTGCAGCTCGACGGTTATGGTTTCAGGTGGCTGCGTGTGAGCACGCCCGACGAACGCCGGCTCGACTGAGGACACCATGACACCCAACCGCTCCGCTGCAGCCTCCGCCCTCACCGCCGGCGCCGGCGCCGACCGGCTCCGCCGGCTTGGGCAGGTCGGCATCGCCGCCCAGGGCGTCGTCTGGCTCCTCCTGGGGTGGATCGCGCTGCAGCTCGCCCTGGGCAGCGGTGGTGGTGCGTCCACGGACAACACCGGAGCGATGCAGCAGCTCGCCGGTAACGGCCTCGGCAAGGTGCTTCTCGTTGTGATGGCGCTCGGCCTGCTCGCCTTCGCGGTGTGGCAGGTCGCAGAAGCGGTCTCCGGCTTCCGCGGGCTCGACCTCGGCAAGCGCACCGCCAAGCGGGTGGGCGCTGCCGCCAAGGCGGTTATCGGCCTGGCCTTCGCCGCCACGGCCGTCCAGCTGGTCCTCTCAGCGGCCGTGCAGAGCTCGAGCGCGCAACAGACGGAATGGACCGTGAAGCTCATGGCGGCACCAGGTGGGGTGGTCCTGATGGCCCTCATCGGCCTCGGCATCCTCGTTCTCGGTGCCTACCTCGTCCACCGCGGGGTGACGCAGTCCTTCCGGGAGAAGCCCGACCCCGGCGTGCGCCCGTGGGTCATCAAGCTCGGCCGCTTCGGCTACGTGGCACGCGGGATCGCTTTCGCGGTCCTCGGCCTCCTCGTCGTGGTCGCCGCCGTCACGAACGACCCGGAGCAGGCGGGCGGCCTCGACACGGCCCTGACGTCCCTGCTCGGGCTGCCGTTCGGACAGGTACTCCTCGGGCTGGTCGCGCTCGGGTTGATCAGCTTCGGGGTGTACCAGGTGCTGTCGGCCCGCTTCCACCGGCAGGGCTGAGCGCCGCCCCCTCCTCAGCGGGTTCGTCCGTCCGGCTCCCCGCCGGGGTGTCGGCCGGGTCCTCCACCGGCAGCGCGTCCTCGAACCGGAGCGCCGCGCACCGAGGAGCGCGAGGGCGGCCGTGGCCACGCCGACGATCAGCGGGGGCGCTCGCAGCTTCCACCGGGAGACGAACCCGCCGAGCAGCGTCGCGACCGGCATGAGCCCGTAGGAGAGGGTCCACACCGGACCACCGACCGCCCGAGCAGCTCACCGGGCACGAGCCGCTGCCGGATCGTCGCGGAGCCGGATCGTCGCGGAGCCGGATCGTAGCGGAGCTGACGCTCCCCAGCGCTGCGCTTCCCGAGCCGAGCAGCGTCATCACACCGAGCCCCACGTAGCCCGTCGCCCCGGGCGAGACGGCACCGAGCCCGCCGAAGCCGATACCGACGAAGCCCGGCCTGGGAGCGGATCCGCTCCCAGGCCGGGCTCATGGACATCGTGTCTCAGTCGAGGTAGTCCCGCAGCACCTGCGACCGGCTGGGGTGGCGCAGCTTCGACATCGTCTTGGACTCGATCTG
>JAENWO010000479.1 GCA_016649925.1 Actinomycetales bacterium | reverse complement strand
GTGATCGTCCAGGGCCGCTACGACGCCTGCACGCCCGCGGCGACGGCCTGGGACCTGCACCGGGCCTGGCCCGAGGCGGAGCTCGTCATCGTTCCCGACGCCGGTCACGCCTTCACCGAGCCGGGCATCCTGGCCGCGCTCGTCGACGCCACCGACCGGATGGCCGAGCTGCTCACGAGCTGAGCCGGGTGTGACAAACGGCCCGACTCCGACGAAACTCGGTGCCGGGCCGAATGCTTGGTACGCCCCCCGGGACTCGAACCCGGAACCCATTGATTAAGAGTCAATTGCTCTGCCAGTTGAGCTAGAGGCGCTTGCTCGTGCGACTCGAAACTGTAGCAAGCAAACCAGCGGTTGACCAAAACTGGAGGCCCACAGATGGCACGTCTCACTCCCGGCGATCAGGCTCCTGACTTCACCCTGCCCACGGCCGACGGCGGATCCGTCACCCTCTCCGAGCGGCTCGCCTCAGCCGGCAAGGGCGTCATCGTGTACTTCTACCCGGCGGCCGGAACTCCCGGCTGCACCAAGGAAGCGTGCGACTTCCGTGACTCCCTCGCCTCGCTCCAGGGTGCCGGCTACTCCGTGATCGGCCTCTCCCCCGACCCCGTGGCGAAGCTCGCGAGGTTCGCCGACGACGAGTCGCTCACGTTCTCGCTCGCCAGTGACACCGAGCACGCGACGCTCGAGGCGTACGGCGCCTGGGGAGAGAAGAAGAACTACGGCAAGACCTACGTCGGCGTGATCCGCTCCACCCTGGTGGTGAACCCCGACGGGACCGTCCGGCTCGCCCAGTACAACGTCAAGGCCACCGGCCACGTGGACAAGCTGCGCCGCGACCTGAAGATCGACCCATAGCACCGCCGTCAGGCTGCCGGAGCGGCTGTGCGTGACGCCCTACACTGAGCGGTGCTGGCGCGAGTGGCGTAATTGGCAGCCGCGCAGGATTTAGGTTCCTGTGCCTTCGGGCGTGTGGGTTCAAGTCCCACCTCGCGCACCCTCCGGCGCCTCTGGTCCGGAAGGCGCCTCAGACCTCGTCGCTGACCGATCGCGTCGAGCGGGACCGGGCGGTTCCTGCGAGCCCGTTTGGACCCGCGGCTCCGAGACGGTAGAAACAACGTGTGAGCGAGACGAAGACGGACGACGTCGGCGGGTGGTTCTCCCCCGAGGACTTCGCCGTCGTGCGACGCAGGATGCCCATCCTGTACGTCGATGCGATCCCCGTGCTGGTGGATGCGGACGGGGTGATCCAGCGGATCGCCCTCCTGCTCCGCACACCCCGCGAGGGCGGCATCTCCCGCGCCCTCGTCTCCGGTCGCGTGATGTACCACGAGCGGATCCGAGACGCGCTGTCCCGGCACCTGGACAAGGACCTCGGTCCGATGGCCCTGCCCCGGCTGCCGGTCTCCCTCACGCCGTTCACCGTGGCGGAGTACTTCCCGACACCGGGGATCACCCCGTACCACGACCCCCGCCAACACGCCGTGTCGCTCGCTTACGTCATCCCCGTCGACGGCGACTGCCAGCCCCAGCAGGACGCCCTCGACATCGCGTGGTTCACCCCTGAGGAAGTCATCGAGCCGGAGGTGCAGCAGGAGATGGTCGACGGCCACGGTGCACTGGTGCGCACGGCCCTCGCCTGCACCGGGCAACTCGTCTGAGCGCCGGCTCGATGCCGGACGCGGACCTGCCGGTGGTTCCGGACGCGGACCTGCCGGTGGTTCCGGACGCGGACCTGCCGGTGGTTCCGGACGCAGACCTGCCGGTGGTTCCGGACGCGGATCGACCCGGGGTGCCAGACGCTGGGCAGCGGGTCGCCGTGGCACTGGCGTTCGACGTCGTCTGCGTCCTGGCTTTCGTCCTTGTCGGGCGCCGCACGCACCACGACGCGGGTGTGCTCGCCGGCCTGCTGCTGACCGCGTGGCCGTTCCTGGCCGCGCTGACCGCCGGGTGGCTGGCCGCACGCGCGTGGCGGCAGCCCCTGCTCGTGCGGCCGACCGGTGTAATCGTCTGGGTGGTCACTGTGGTGGGCGGCCTCGCACTGCGCGGGTTGAATGGCGGCGGGCTGGCACCTGCCTTCCTGACCGTCACCACGCTCGTCCTGGCGCTGCTGCTGCTCGGCTGGCGCGCGGTGGCCGCGGTCCTGGCCCGGCGCCGCTCGCTGACGGCCTGAGGTCCTTCGCTCCCACCGGCGGACGGCCCCACCCTCGGACGGCCCCACCGCCGGGATCGTCATTCCACCGTGAGATCGTCACTGACTGGACAACCGACTAGTTCGCGGCGCAGTCACCATCTGGACGGCGGGCCGCGGGGCGGTGCGGCGCGGTCGGTCCGGCACTGAACCGACGCCGCGGATGCGCTCCCGTACCTCAGTCGCGGGCGAGCGCTCCCGTACCTCAGTCGCGGGCGAGCGCTCCCGTACCTCAGTCGCGGGCGAGCGCTCCCGTACCTCAGTCGCGGGCGAGC
>JAENWO010000197.1 GCA_016649925.1 Actinomycetales bacterium | reverse complement strand
CTGTCCCCGCCGCTGCCGCACCCGCTGTCTTGCCCACGCCCGCGTCGTCGGCCGGCGTCGCGGCGTCCTACCGCACCGAGGGCGGCGAGGACACCTGGACGAAGACGCTCAAGCTGGACCGACCGCTGGCGGGCTGGCGCATCGCGCTGGACGCCGGGCACAACGGCGGCAACGTCGAGCGCACCACGCGCATGTACCAGCAGGTCTCCGATGGGCGCGGCGGGTCCAAGATCTGCAACACCGCGGGCACCACGTCGCTGAGTGGGTATCCCGAGCACGCGTTCACGTTCGACGTCACCGCCCGCCTCACTGCGCAGCTCGAGGGTCTCAGCGCCACGGTCCTGCTGACCCGCGAGGACGACGACGGCGTCGGACCCTGCGTGGACGTCCGCGGCCGGTTCGCTGAGGACTCCGATGCTGACCTCCTGCTCTCCCTGCACGCGAACGGCAGCTCGAGCCCCGCCGCGGCGGGCTTCTTCGCCATCACCGCCTCGCCGGCGATCTCGCCGTCGCAGGAGGCCCCGAGCGAGGCGTTGGCCGCCGCGATGGTCGTGACCCTGACGGCGGCGGGATTCGCACCCAGCAACGTCGTCCAGGGCGCGATCTCCGAGCGCGCGGACCTCGCGACGCTGAACTTCGCGCGCCGCCCGGCGGTGATGCTCGAGCTCGGCGAGATGCGCAACCCCGCCGAGTCTGCCGTGATGAGTAGCGAGGACGGGCGTCAGAAGTACGCCGACGCCCTCACCGACGCTCTCGTGGACTGGGCCCGGGCGCACCCGCTCGGCAGCTGAGCGACGACCTTCCCCCGCCCACGTGCCGACCGAGGGTTGCCTCGCCGTCGCTGAAGGTGTGCGCGTCAGTCCCAGTACGCGTGCTCGCGGGACGGGAACGTCCCGGCGCGGACCTCCGAGGCATAGGCACTTGCCGCCCGTTCGAGCTCCGCACCGATCTGGGCGAACTGCTTGGCGAACCGTGGCGACCAGCCACCCATGCCGGCCATGTCCAGCCAGACCAGCACCTGACCGTCGCACGAGGGACCGGCGCCGATCCCGATCGTGGGGATGGCGAGGATCTCGCTCGCGCGGGCGGCCACCGGTGCCGGCACCATCTCCAGCACGACGGCGATCGCTCCGGCGTCCTGCAGCGCGAGCGCATCCTCGCAGAGCCGCTCGGCGGCCTCGTCGCCCCGTCCCTGCACGCGCTTGCCGCCGAGGATGTTCTCCGACTGCGGGGTGAAGCCGAGGTGGCCCACCACCGGGATGCCGGCACCGCTGAGGAGCCGGACGTGCTCGGCCACCCGCACGCCGCCCTCGAACTTCACCGCCTGCGCGCCGCCCTCCTTGAGCATCCGCACCGCGCTGGCGAGCGCCTGCTGGGGGCTGGCCTCGTACGAGCCGAACGGTAGGTCTGCCACCACCATGGCGCGCTTGGTGGCGCGGGAGACCGCGCGCACCGCCGGGATGAGCTCGTCCATCGTCACCGGCAGCGTGTTCTCGTGCCCGAGCATGTTGTCACCCATCGAGTCACCGACGAGCAGCATGTCGATCCCCGCCGCGTCGAAGATGCGGGCCGTGGGCGCGTCGTACGCGGTCAGCATGGTCAGCCGCTCGCCCTGCTCCTTCGCTGCAAGCAGGTGCTGGACCCGCACCCGTTTGGCCGGCGTGAGACCCACCGGAGGCAGGGCGGAGGTGGACCCGGCGTTCGGCGTCTGCTGCGACATGGCGCCCAGCCTAGCTAGCACGGGGAACATCCCGACGACCGGGTCCCCTGCGGATCGGCGACGAGGGCCGCGAGATCATCGCCGTCCACCCAAGCCGCATGCATCGGAGCGGGACGAGTCGGTGGGACTTCACGGTGCGTGACGACCGGGAATCGTGATCTTGGCGATGGTGCCGTCGCCGCCGGCGCGGTTCTCGATGGTCACCGTGCCCTGGTGCTCGGAGACGATGGCATGAACGATGGTGAGGCCGAGCCCTTGGCCGTCCTGTGACCGGGCGGTCGACGCGCGGCTGAAGGACTCGAATGCGCGGGCGCGGAACGCGTCGTCCATGCCCGTGCCGTGGTCGATGACCAAGATCGAGACCTGACCTTCGCTCCCGTGGGAACTGAGCTCGACGTCACCGGCTCCGTGCCGGAGCGCATTGTCGACGAGGTTGCTGAGCGCCCGTTCGAGGCGCCCCGCGTGGGCGCGGGCGACAAGGCGTCCCTCACTCGCGACGGTGATCCTGCGACCTTCCTGCTGGGCCCGTGCGGAGAAGCGGGCGGCCAGCGTCTCCAGCATCGAGCCGACGTCGACGTCGGTCCGATCCGGCTGAGATCGACCATCTTGCGACGCCGCGAGAAGGAGCAGGTCGTCGGAGAGCCTCGTGAGGCGGTCGACCTCCTCATCCGCCGAGTGCAGGGCGGCCAAGAGCTCGTCGGCCGGGCGTTGGTGCGCGAGCGCGAGGTCGAGCTCCAGCTTCAGCAGCGCGAGCGGCGTCCGAAGCTCATGGCTGGCCTCGGCGACGAACCGACGTTCGCGTTGGAGGCCGGCGTCGAGGCGATCGAGCATCTGGTTCAGCGTGAGACCCAGTCGGCGGACCTCGTCGCGTGCCGCGGGTAGCGGCAGGCGTTCGCCCGAGCTGTGTGCGGAGATGGCGTCGGCGTGCTGCCTCATGCGTTCCATCGGCCGCAGCGCCGTCCGCGCGGCCAGGTAGCCCGCCCCGGAAGCCAGGAGGAGGGCCAGCGGCCCGCCGATCAACAGCTGGGTGCGCACCCCCCAGAGCGCGTCGTCAAGATCCTCCCTCGATGTGCCGACCGCCAGCACCTGGTCCCCATCGCGCCGGAGCAGGAGGAGTGCGGCTTCCCATTCGTCATCCTCGACGAGCCTCACCTGCTGCTCGGCCACCACATCCTGGCCCGGCGTCCGCGAGAGCCGGTCATCGACGACGATGCGAGCACTGAGCTGCGGCGAGGAGACCACGAGAGCTCCCCGGGCAGTCAGGACCTGACCGAAGAACTCGCCGGTCATGGCCGCAGTCGCGTCCTGGCGACCCGATTCGGGGAGGCCGGCGAGGGCATCCATCTGTGCCTCGAGGGAGACTTGCACCTGGCGCAGGAGCGTCGCCTCGACGCCGTAGTAGACGAACACGCCCAACCCGACGAGAGTGATCGCTGCCGCGACGGTGAACACCGCCGCGACGCGCAGGCGAAGGGGCAACCGGCGCCTCATCGACTGGAGTCTCTCAAGCGGTACCCGACGCCGCGCACCGTCTCCAGGGTCCGACGGCCGAACGGGCGGTCGATCTTCTCCCGCAGGTAGCGCACGTACACGTCGACGACGTTCGACCGGCTCTCGTACGCGATGTCCCAGACGTGCGCGAGGAGCCGGTCGCGGGTGAACACCTGATCGGGTCGTCGCATGAACATCTCGAGCAGGGTGAACTCTTTCGACGACAGGGCGATCTCCCGCTCACCACGCCACACCCGCCGGGTGGCCGGGTCGAGGGTCAGGTCTCCGATCGTCACCAACGTCGGGCGGACCACCGGACCCCGACGCACCAGTGCCCGGATCCGGGCGAGCAGCTCCGCCAGGGAGAACGGCTTGGGCAGGTAGTCGTCCGCTCCGGCATCAAGTCCCCGGATGCGGTCCTCGACAGCGCTACGAGCCGTGAGCATGAGCACGGGCGCCCAGACCTTCGCAGCCCGCAGCCGCCGGCAGACCTCGAAGCCGTCCATGCCGGGCAGGGTGACATCGAGCAGGACGACGTCGAACTCCCCCGTCATGGCGAGCGCGACCGCAGTCTCGCCGGTCGGGGCGACCTCCACGATGTCGCCTCGCTCGGTCAGGCCGCGGTGGAGCAGACGGGCCATCTTCGGCTCGTCCTCCACCACAAGGATGTGCACCTGCACCATCGTAGGCGCGCAGGTGAGAGGCAGATGAGACGGCGCCTGTCCGCGGGCGTGCCGACGAGCCGCGAGGCTCGCCCTGCTCTCATCGCCCGCTCATCTGGCTCGTCTAGCGTCGGGGATGAAGGATCAGATCGATGGAGAACCAAGAGAACGGAGAGGGACATGGCACCGCACATCGCCAAGAAGAGGACCGCAATCACGCTGGGCGCAATCGTTCTGGTCGGGGTGTCGGGCGCCGGGGCGGCATTCGCCTCGAGCGACGACGACGCCTCGGACACTGCGATCACCGGCTCCGACCTCACCATGGCCACGGAGGCCGCCCTTGCCGAGACCGGAGGTGGACGGGTGACCGAGACCGAGGTGGGCGACGAGGAGAGCATGTACGAGGTCGAGGTGACCCTCGCCGATGGCAGCCAGGTCGACGTCCAGCTCGATGAGAACTTCCAGGTCGTGGGGACCGAAGAGGACCGCGAAGACGGCGACGGCGCGTGACACCCGTGCCGCGGCGGTCGATGCCGGCGTCGATCGCGGCGTCGATCGCGGCGGCAGGCGTGCTCGCGCTTGCGAGCGGCTGCGCACAGGGCGGGGCCGAACCCGGCGGGGCGTCAACGGGCGCCGGATCGGCGCTCCCCCAGGCCGACGAACCGGCCGACCTGGACCCGGCGAGCTTCCCCACCGAGATCGACAACCACTACTGGCCGATGGAGACGGGAACCCGGTGGGTCTACCGGGAGACCGACGGGGAAGGCCAGGAGCTCCGTGTTGTCGTGACGGTCACCAGCGCCACCAAGGAGATCGCCAACGGGATCGAGGCGCGCGTCCTGCGGGACACCGTCACCCGGGACGGCGAGGTCATCGAAGACACCTTCGACTGGTACGCCCAGGACTCCGAGGGAACCGTCTGGTATCTCGGCGAGGACACCGCCGAGTTCGAGAACGGTGAGGTCACCTCCACGGAGGGCTCGTTCGAGGCCGGTGTGGACGGCGCGATGGCGGGGGTGATCATGCCAGCACGTCCTGAACCGGGCCTGGCCTACCGGCAGGAGTACTTCGCAGGCGAAGCAGGAGTACTTCGCAGGCGAAGCAGAGGACAACGGTGAGGTGCTCAGCCTCGACGAGCAGGTTGAGGTCCCGGCCGGCCACTACGACCAGGTCCTTTTGACGAAGGACACGATCACCATCAAGCCCGACGTGCTCGAGTACAAGCTCTTCGCACCCGGCGTCGGTCCGGTCCTGGTCCTGGGCATCTCCGCAGGCGCGGGCCGCGAGGAGCTCCTCGAGGTCGGAACCGTCTCCGCGGACGTCGCCGAGGCGGCCGGGAGCGCCCCCCTCGGCCAGACGTACGACTGACCCGGCGGCGGCTCTCCCGATTGTCGCCGGCGCGCAGCGGCAGGCACCGGT
>JAENWO010000228.1 GCA_016649925.1 Actinomycetales bacterium | reverse complement strand
TCCCTGTTCGGGAAGGTCATCCTGCAGGGCATCGGCGTACGCAGGCAGCTGCCCGCGAGCCCCGGCTCGATCGAGTTCTGGCGCGCAAAGGACATCACCGTCCGGTGCGACCGTCCTGAGCCCGTGCAGGTCGACGGCGACCTCATCGGTGAGGCGGTCGGGCTCACGGTGCGGATCCAGCCCGGTGGGTTGCTCGTGCGCACGAAGAGCTGACACGGTTCCTGCCGGTGCAGGTCCAGGTGCACAGGGAGCGCGGACCCCACGTCCCGCCTACCAGCGGGCCGACCTGCCCGGGTTGGCGCAGCGTCCGGCTCGTGATGGCCGTGGCCCCGGTGATGTCTGATGTCGTGCCTGGACCACTCCATGGCGCCTGCCCTCCCTTCGCTTGTCGGCTGCAGCGGAACGGCAGCTGGATCGCCGACTGCGTGTACCTCTCGGCGAACAGCGGGTGGGAGCCGGCCTGGTGCGGAAGCCAGTGCTACCCGGCGAACCCGAACGACTTCTCCACCTGGCGCCCGACCGACCACGGACACGGGCGATGCCTTGATCGACGCCTACCTGTGGATCAAGGTGCCCGGCGAGTCCGACGGGCAGTGTTACCGCGGCGCCGGCGGCCCCTGTGACCCGGAGCGCGGCATGGTGGGCACCGCGGGGGGCGACGGCTCCCGGAACAGGCAAGTGAACTGATCTCGTTCGCGGTGGGTCGGTCCTCGACGGTGGGAGGCGTGGACGTGCTCATGGGGTGAGTCCAGTCCGTAGGCGCTGTGCAAGCGGACGCCCGGGTCGTCGTCAAGGACCGTCTTGAGGACGCTGGGGCGACCCGGAGAGGAGCGGGAAAGGTCCGGAAACAACACGTGCACCGCACCATGAGGTGCGGTGCACGTGCCTGACTCTCAGGGAGTCGAGGCTCTGCGTCGGCTAGCTAGCCGATGAGAACGGTGTGGATCAGAGGGGACGAATGTTCTCCGCCTGGGGGCCCTTCGGGCCCTGGGTCACGTCGAACTCGACGCGCTGGTTCTCCTCGAGCGAGCGGTAGCCGCTCGCCGCGATAGCAGAGTAGTGCGCGAACACGTCGCTGCTGCCGTCCTCGGGGGCGATGAAGCCGAAGCCCTTTTCAGCGTTGAACCACTTCACGGTGCCAGTTGCCATTGTTTTCTCCTTCAAGAGAGTTGTGACGGATCCGCTTGTCGGACCCGCTCGCCACAGGTGTTCGTCGTCCACTCTCCACAAGAAGAAAACGCTCAGAGCCATGGAAGGCTCAGAGCGTCAAAGACGTGCGATGCACTGCAACTTCAGGATGGACACTACCGGACTATCCCGTCCAGCGCTACAGAACATGAGAACTCTCCCCGCCCGACGGCGCAGGCCAGTCCTCGAGGGAGCTCGCCCTGGTCCGGTGCACCTCGTCAGCTCGCCCCGCGGTCCGGGTGGACCCGCCTCAGTCCGGGTGGACCCCGTCGCGCAGCGCCTGCACCCACGTGCGGCCCGCCCGGAAGTCCTCGTCCGTGAACCCCTTCCCCACGTCGACCCCTCCGCCGTCGGCCCGTGGGTAGGACCCGAGGAACCGCACGAGGGGGCAGACGCGGTGCAGCCCGATGAGGGCCGCCGCGACCCGCTCGTCGTCGATGTGGCCCTCCGCGTCGATCGAGAACGAGTACCGTCCCAGGGAGTCGCCCGCCGGGCGGGACTCGATCCGGGACAGGTTCACGCCGCGAGCGGCGAACTGTTCGAGCATGGTGAGCAGGGCGCCGGCCTCGTTGTCGGGCAGGTGCACCATGAGCGTCGTCTTGTCAGCTCCCGTGCGGGGCGGGATCCGCCCGGGGCGGGACACGACCACGAAGCGGGTCACCGCGTCGGGGCTGTCCCCGATCCGGGAGGCCAGCACCTCCAAGCCGTACTGCTCGGCGGTGAGCGGCGCGGTGATCGCGGCCTCGAAACCCAGCGGGGCGCCGTCGTCGGACTCCGCGAGGCGCGCACCGGCGGCCGCGGTGGAGGTGGCCGGCACGTGCACCGCGCCGGGGAGGTTCGCCGTCATCCACTTGCGGCACTGCGCCCAGGCGTGCGGGTGCGTGGAGACCCCCCGGACATCGGCCAGCACCGTCCCGGGACGCCCGACGAGGACGAACTCGACGGTGACGAGCGCCTCGCCGACGACCACGAGCGGCACTCCTGAGCTCAGCGCATCGAGCGTGGCGCTCACGCCGCCCTCGACGGAGTTCTCGATCGGCACCACGGCACGGTCGGCCCGACCGTCCCGGACGGCCCCGAGCGCGGTCGCGACATCCGTCATCGGCAGGAACTCGTCCGTGGCCGGATCGGCGACCTTTCTCAGGGCGGCCTCGGTGAACGTCCCGGAGGGCCCGAGGTAGGCGTACCGCAGTGACATGTCGATCCTCTCTCGTCGCTGGGCAGACCCTAGTCCGTGGCGATCGGGACCTGCGCCCCACGCTCACCGAATCTCCGCACGCTCACCTTTAGGCTGAGCCACGATGAGGCCCCCGACCCCGAGCCGCGACGTGCGTGGCTTCCGCACGCGTCTGCTCGCCTTGGTCGGCGCGGTGCTGGCCGCTCTCGTCCTCCTCGTCGGGACCGCTCCGGCCGGTGCCGCCCCCACGGACCCACCTGTCGTGCTGATCGGCGTCACCGGGCTGTCGTGGGAGGACGTGACGCCTCGGACCCCCGCCCTGTGGGAGCTGGCCCAGGACTCGATCGGCTCCCTCGTCGTGCGCAGCGTCCGCTCGTCCGCCTGCCCCGCTGACGGCTGGCTCGCCCTCTCCACCGGCACCCGCACCGCCGACGTGGAGGGTGGCTGCCGCACCCTGACCGAGCCGAACGACCGCGTGCTCGGGTGGGACGACTACGTGGCCGCCGCCGGCGAGGAGAACTTCGAGGCCCGGCTCGGCCTCCTCGGCGACACCCTGAGGGCCAGCGGCACGACGTTCACCAGCATCGGCCCGGGTGCGGCGATCGCCCTGGCCGACTCCACCGGCCACGTGGAGCACCACCTCGACCGCGCGACGGCCGGCCTGCCCCTGGCCACCCAGATGGTCGACGCCCTCGGCGACTCCCGGCTGGTCGTCGTCGACGCCGGACCGATCCTCGCCTCGGGCGGCTCATTCGCGATCCAGGGCAGCGGCGCCGACTACCACGCCGCGCAGCTGGGCGTCATCGAACGTCGCGTCGCGTCGGTCCTCGAGGGCATCGCGGCCTCCGGCGTCGGACCGGTCGTCCTGCTCGCCGGTCTGTCCGACTCCGGGGCGACGGCGGGCCTGCGGGTGGTCGCGGCCAGCGGTGGTGACTACGGCCCCGCGCTTCTGACGTCGTCATCGACACGCCAGGGCGGGTACGTCCTCGCAACGGACCTGCAGCCCACCCTCACCGAGCTGCTCGGCATCACCGACGCCGTGCCAGCGGGCGCCACGATCGGTGCGGCGATGAGCGCCGTCGCCCACTCCGGCAGCACCGAGGACCGGATCGCCCTCGTCCTCGACCAGGATGTCCACGCCCAGGCGGTGCGGCCGCTGGTCCCCCGCTTCTACCTCATCCTGGTGATTCTCAACCTCGCCCTTTTCGGTGCGGTCGCCGTCGGGCTCAAGCGCCCCGCGGCGGACCGGACCACCGCCTTCCTCGAACGGCGCCCGACGAGGGTGGCCGGCGGCGGTGCGCTCCGGGCACACGCGAACCGTCGGGAGCGCGTCCTGCGGCTGCTGCGGGTGGTGGCGCTCTCCATCGGCGCCCTGCCGGTGTCCTCCCTCCTGACGAACCTCATGCCGTGGTGGCGCAACAGCCCGGCCGGCCTCGCCCTCGCCGTCAACACCGCGATCTGGGTGGGCCTCATCGTGGCCGTCTCCCTGCTCGGACCCTGGCGCCGCCGCGTGCTGGGCCCGGCTACCGTCGTCGCCGCGACCACCGCGGCCGTCCTCACCGTCGACATCGCCACCGGCGCCTCCCTGCAGATCTCCGCGGTGATGGGCGTCCCGACCCTCGTCGCCGGCCGCTTCTACGGCATGAACAACACCGCGTTCGCCCTGTTCACCGTCTCGACGATCCTCGTCACGATCGCGGCCACGAACTCGCTCGTGCGGCGAGGCCGCCGACGGCTCGCTGCGTTGGTCACCGCCACGATCGGTGTCGTCGCGGCCCTGGTCGACGGTGCGCCCTCCATCGGGGCCGACTTCGGCGGGCCTCCAGCGCTGCTCCCGGCCTACGGCATCCTCACGCTGATGGCCGCAGGCATCCGCCTCACGTGGCGCCGGGTCCTCGGGGTCCTCGTCGTCGCAGGCGCCGCCACCATGGCGTTCGCCTTCGTCGACTGGTTGCGCCCCGTCGAGGAGCGCACCCACCTCGGACGGTTCCTCCAGACCGCGCTCGACGGCGGGCTGTGGCCGGTCGTCGGGCGCAAGCTCGACCAGAACCTGGCCATCCTCTTCGGGAACAGGCCCCTGACCATCCTGGCCATCGGCGGCGTCCTCACCGTGATCTTCGTGCTCGCTCGTCCGGTGCGCGGGGCGCTCACCTCACCCCGGGGCGGAGAGTTCGACTGGCTCTCCGCCGGCGCCCCGATCTCGCGGATGGGCGAGGACGCGCCGATGCTCCGGCCCGGGCTCGTGGCGCTCGCGGTGGCGCTCGGGATCGGCCTTGTGGTCAACGACTCCGGCATCGCGATCCCCGCCATCGGGATCTCGGTCGCCGTCCCGCTCCTGCTCGCGGCGTGCGCCACCTGGATGCTCGGGTTGCGACCGGTCGCCCCGGGCGAGGTGGCCTACTCCGAGGACTCGACGGGCTTGGACGTCTCCGCGGCCGCCTCCAAGGCCGCAGCCGCCTCCAAGGCCGCAGCCGCCTCCAAGGCCGCAGCCGCCTCCAAGGCCCCCGACGGCGGCTCCTCGCGGGACCCGCGCTCGCTGTAGCCGCGGAAACGCCGCGCCGCAACAGCCATCGCCACGTCCCGGTATTGGGCCGCCCGGTGCAGCTGACCGCCGAGGTCGCTCCCG
>JAENWO010000308.1 GCA_016649925.1 Actinomycetales bacterium | reverse complement strand
GTCGGACGGTAGGCGGCGTCGGACGATCTGCTGAAGCCGGGCGGGCACGTTGCCGCGCTCGTGCTCGGCGACGGCCCTCTCGATCATGGCGCCCCTCTCGAACGACGCGGGACGGGCGCACGGGACGGGCGCACTGGACGGGCGCACTGGACGGGCGCATTGCACGGGCTCACGGCTGGGGCTGACGCCGCCGAGGCGCCCGCCCGAACGGCTGGTGCACGGGCTCGACCTCGGGAGCAGCCGGCACGGGGAGGGTCACGGGCGCACCCGCCTCGAGGTCGACCGGCTCACCGTGGTGCCACGTGCGGATCGCATCGCCCTCGAGCAGCTCGTACGTGGTCTCCTCCGGCGAGGCGCTGCCGTTCCGGCGGGTGTCGACGAGGACCACCCGGCCGGAGAACGTCATCTGGAACCGGATGCGGGTCAGCGCGGGGGGAAGCCGCGGGGCGAACGTGACCCTGCCGCCGTGGTCGCGCATCCCGCCGAACCCCGCGACCGCCACCAGCCAGGACCCGGCCATGCTCGCGATGTGCAGGCCGTCGCCGGCGTTGTCGAGCGTGTCGCCGGCGTTGTCGAGCGTGTCGCCGAGGTCGACGAACGCCACCTCCGCCCAGTAGTCGTAACCCAGCTCCAGGTGTCCGGTCTCGACCGCCAGCACCGCCTGCGTCGCCGCCGAGAGGGAGGAGTCCCGCACGGTCCGCGCCTCGTAGTAGGCGAAGTTGCGGGCTTTCTCCTCCGGTGAGAACAGCTCGCCCCGAAGGTGCATGGCCAGGACCAGGTCCACCTGCTTGATCACCTGCTTGCGGTACAGCTGGAAGTACGGGAAGTGCAGCAGCAGCGGGTACATCTGCGGCTCGGTGCCCTCGAAGTCCCACTCGTCGTGGGAGGTGAAGCCCTCCGACTGCGAGTGCACGCCCAGCTGGTCGTCGTAGAGGAGGACGACGGCGTCCGCCGCCTCCCGCCAGCGCCTCATCTCGGCCGCGTCGACCCCGAGGCGCAGGGCGACGTCCGGCCGCCGCTCGCACGCATTTGCAGCCTCCTCCAGGTTCTTCTGTGCCATCACATTGGTGTAGAGGTTGTCGTCCACGATCGCGGTGTACTCGTCCGGCCCGGTGACGCCGTCGATCCGGAACAGCGCACCCTCGAAGTGCCCCAGGGACGCCCATAGCCGGGCCGTCTCAACGAGCAGCTCCACGCCGCAGTTCGTCTCGAACTCGGTGTCACCGGTCGCGGCCAGGTAGCGCGCCGTCGCGTCGGCGACGTCGGCGTTGATGTGGAACGCTGCGGTACCGGCCGGCCAGTAACCCGAGCACTCCCGGCCGTCGATCGTGCGCCACGGGAACGCGGCCCCTTCACACCCAAGTTCTCTGGCGCGCTCGCGGGCCTGCTCGAGCGTCAGGTGCCGCCACATCAGGTGGTCCCGGGCGGCCCGCGGGATCGTGTACGTCAGCATCGGCAGGACGAACGTCTCGGCGTCCCAGAAGGTGTGCCCGTCGTAGCCCAGGCCGGTCAGACCTCTCGCCCCGATCGCTTGGCCCTCGGCGCGCGCACCGGCCTGGAGGACGTGGAACATCGAGACGCGCACCGCCTGCTGCAGGCCGGGGTCACCCTCGATCCGAACGTCGGCTCGGCTCCAGAAGTCGTCGAGGAAGTGTCGCTGCCCCTCGAGAAGGCCCTGCCATCCGGCCAGTCGCCCGACGGCGAGCGCGGCTTCGACCTGGTCCCGCAGGGCCGGAGCGGACCGCCGGCTCGACCAGCCGTACGCGATGAGCTTCACCAGGTGCAGCTTCGTCCCGCGTGGCAGCCGTGCGGTGACGGTGAACCGGGCCAGGTCCCCGGCGGCCTCGATCGTGGTCTGGACGTGGTCCGGCACCTCGAGGACGTGGTCCATGCCGGCGGCGACGAGCAGGTCGCTTCGGAGGGTGCGATGCACCAGGGTGGCGCGCTGGTCCCGGCAGGCCGCCAGCTCCGCGTGCAGCGGACGGTCCAGGGACGCCCCGTTCCGGGGGTCGTGCGACGGCGCGGCGCCGGGCTCGTTCGCCAGCAGGTCCGACTGGAGCGCGACGTAGACGTCTCCGTCCAGCGACTCCACCTCGTAGCTGATGGCGGCCAGCGCGCGCTGCGTGAAGGAGACGAGCCGCCGGGACGTCACCCGGATGGAGGACCCGTTGGGGGAGGTCCACTCGGTGCGCCGCTCCAGCGTCCCGGACCTGAGGTCGAGCGTTCGTTCGTGAAACTGCGTCGTGCTGTAACGCACGTCGAACGGGGAGTCCCCGATGTAGAGCCGGATGAGCTTGCCGTCCGTGACGTTCACGACCGTCTGACCCGACTCGGGGAACCCGTATCCCGCTTCAGCGTGCGGAAGCGGCCGCTCCTCGAAGAAGCCGTTGATGTAGGTGCCCGGCACAGCTCGCGGTTCGCCCTCCTCCAAGGAACCGCGCAGCCCGATGTGGCCGTTGGCCAACGTGAAGAGGGACTCCGAGGCGGCCAGCGTGGACAGGTCGAGCCCGGACATGGACAACTTCCACGGGTGGCTCTCGTGGGGCGACGGCTCAGCAGGGTCGGTCATCTCCCACTCTCCAGGAGCACGGACAGGTCCTCGACCACGACGTCCGCGCCGTGCGCCGCGAGCGCCTCCGCCTGGCCTAGACGGTCGACCCCGACGACGTAGCCGAAGCCGCCCGCCCGGCCGGCCTCGACGCCGGCGAGGGCGTCCTCGAACACCGCTGCCTCGGTGGGTTCGACACCGAGCGCGTGGGCCCCCGCGAGGAACGTGTCGGGTGCCGGCTTCCCGGCGAGGTGGTCCCGGGCGGCGACGACGCCGTCCACGAGAACCTCGGCGAAGTCCTCGAGCCCGGCGGCGCGGAGCACCGCCTCGGCGTTCGCGGAGGCCGTCACGACGGCGGTCCGCAAGCCCGCCCCGCGGACCGCACGCACGTAGGCGACGGACCCCTCGAAGACCTCGACGCCGTCGGCCGCCAACCGGCGCCCGACCTCGGCGTTCTTGCGGTTGCCGATCCCGTAGAGGGTGTCCGCCTCGGGCGGGTCGTCGGGGTCGCCCCGGGGCGGGTGGATGCCCCGGGAGGCGAGGAAGGCGCGGACGCCGTCGTGGCGCCGTCGACCATCCACGTGCCGCGCGTACTCGGCGTCGGTGAACGCCTGCTGGCCGTGGGCGGCGAGGATCGGGTCGAATGCCTGCTTCCATGCGGAGCGGTGCAGGGTCGAGGTCTGCGTCAGCACGCCGTCGAGGTCGAACAGACCGGCCCGGATCCCGCGCGGCAGGCCGAACGGGCGCTCGGCAGGACGGTGGTGGGCGACGCCCGTGGTCGGGGCCATGTCCAGACGCTAGCGCTCCTCGTCCCGCAAGGAGTGCACCTGTGCGGCCGTGTTGGCATCGGTCGTGACCTCGGGCATCTCCGCCACCACCAGGAGGTGGGCGCTGCGGCCCATCAGGCTCGGCTCGGACTCGATCAGCGGACGGAGTCGAGGATCGTGGCGCGCTCGTCGGGATCGTCCCAGCGATCGGCCAGCGACCCCAACCAGCCGGCCATGCCCTCCACCCCGACCACCTCACGTACCGCCAGCCCCGCCTCGCGCGCCTCTGCCGCGAGCTCCTCGGGCCGGTGGAAGTATGCGGTGGTGAACCAACCCGGGCAAGCGTCCGGGTTGCGGTGCAGGCCGTGGAGAGGTCCTCCTGCACGATCGCCCGGAACTCGGGATCGAACAGGTACTGCTGGGTGAGGCCGTCCAGGAGCGAGGCGAACCGGTTGGTCGACATGGCGACGACCAGCCCGCCGGGGGTGAGCTCCCGCACGGCCTCTCGCCAGGCGGAAAGCCGGTCCGAGCGGCCGCGTCGTCGGCTTCCGGTCCGTAGCCGACGGTGCGGCGTAGCGACGCGAAGGTGCAGCCTGCGGGAATGTGCCGGCGTCGAGTCAGCGGTCCAGCGGCGAGTCAGCGGTCCGTGGAGCTCTAACTCGCCGCTGGAGCTCTAACTCGCCGCTGGAGCTCTAACTCGCCGCTGGACCTCTAACTCGCCGCTGGACCGCTAACTCG
>JAENWO010000575.1 GCA_016649925.1 Actinomycetales bacterium | reverse complement strand
GTCACGCCGCCGGAGGAGGAACCGGGCTCGCCCGGTGTGGTGCGCGGCTCGATCGTGCCCGCAGCGCTGGCGGCGCTCGCTGCGCTCGTCACGCTGACCCTGCTCGCGGTCGTCGCCGGCACGGCCGTGCTGACGTTCGTCGGCCTCTTCGCAGGCTGATGCCCTAGAAGGAGTACGGGAAGCCGGACCAGTCCGGGTCGCGGTGCTGCAAGAACGCGTCGCGACCCTCCACGGCCTCGTCCGTCATGTATGCCAGACGGGTGGCCTCCCCGGCGAAGACCTGCTGGCCGGCCAGGCCGTCGTCGGCCAGGTTGAACGCGAACTTGAGCATCCGGATGGCCTGCGGCGACTTCGTCGCGATGATCCGGGCGTACTCCAGCGCCACGTTCTCGAGCTCGGCGTGGTCCACCGCCTCGTTGATGGCTCCCCAGGCCTGGGCCTGCTCCGCGGAGTACTCCCGGGCGAGGAAGAAGATCTCCCGGGCCCGCTTGTCGCCCACCGCTCGGGCCAGGAGCGCTGAGCCGTAACCGGCGTCGAAGGAGCCCACGTTCGCGTCCGTCTGAATGAACCGGGCATGCTCGCGCGAGGCGATCGTCAGGTCCGCCACGACGTGGAGGCTGTGCCCGCCCCCGGCCGCCCAACCGGGCACGACGGCGATGACCACCTTCGGCATGGTCCGCATCAGCCGTTGCACCTCGAGGATGTGCAGACGGCCGGCGCGGGCGGGATCGATGGCGTCAGCGGTCTCGCCCGCCGTGTCGTCGGTATACCGGTAGCCGTCCCGGCCACGGATGCGCTGGTCGCCGCCGGAGCAGAAGGCCCAGACGCCGTCCTTCGCACTCGGGCCGTTCCCGGTGAGGAGGACCGCGGCGACGTCGGACGACATGCGGGCGTGGTCGAGGGCGTGGTACAGCTCGTCGACCGTGTGGGGTCGGAACGCGTTGCGGACCTCCGGGCGGTGGAACGCGATGCGGACGACGGGCAGATCCCGCTCGCCGTCGGGCGATCGCTCCACGCCCCGGTGGTAGGTGATGTCGGTGAGGTCGAAGCCCGGGATCAGGCGCCAGCGGGCCGGGTCGAAGATCTCCGAGACCTGCTCGGGGAGGGGCGATACGGCGGCGGTCGACTCGGTCACGGGTCCCACTCTAAAGGTGGACGTGGGCTCGGATCTCGCCTAACCGGAAAAAATGGTACGACCGTACCGAAAGCGGAAGGACGATTCGATCGTCCGGAGGAGGGCACATGGCCTGGGTTGTTCTCATCGGTTCGGGAGTGCTGGAGGCGGGCTGGGCGCTGTGCCTCAAGGCGTCGGACGGCTTCACGAGGTTGTGGCCGAGCGTCGGTTTCCTTGTGCTCGCGACGGCGAGCTTCCTCGGCCTGGCCTACGCGCTGCGCACGCTGCCGGTGAGCACCGCCTACGCCGTCTGGGTGGGGGTGGGGGCCACGCTCGCTGCCATCGTCGGCATGGCGTGGATGGGCGAGGCCGTCTCGACGCTCAAGCTCGTCTCCCTCATGCTCATCGTGGCCGGGGTGATCGGGCTCAACCTGTCGGGCTCGAGCCACTGATGGAGCGCCGCGCCGGGACGCGGGGCGAGAAGGGC
>JAENWO010000497.1 GCA_016649925.1 Actinomycetales bacterium | reverse complement strand
TGTTCTTCGGCCAGTCCCGCGACTGGCGTCCGTCGTCGGTCGAGGCCGCATCCCGCGCGCTGAGCCGTGAAGGCATGGACCTCGCGGCCGAGACGCTGACCGATCCGCTCCGCGGCGATCCCCTGTCCCCGGCCGTGGTGGCGTTGGTCGACCTGATCCGGCCCGAGCCTGTGGACCGGCCCGAACCTGTGGACCGTGGCCCGTGGGGCGGTGCGTGATGCCCACCGTTACGCAGACGCGCCGGACGGTCCAGGTCACGGTGTCCTACGCCGTTGCGGGAGCCGAGCCGATGCAGGCCGACTACTCCAAGCGCGTGTTCATCCCCGAGCGAGTCACCGTCACCGAGCGGGACGGAGACGTGTCCTTCACCGTCGGTGGCTGGGTGCCCAAGAAGGACGGGACGCCCAGCCTCAACGGCGGCGGCAAGCACAACGCCTACAACACCCGCCACCTCGCCACCGAGCCCGAGTGGCTCCAGAACCTCGTCCGGGACTACTGCGCCGACGCTGGGATCGAACTGCCATGACCCCCGAGACCGTCCCCGTCCTGGCCCCGGGTGAGCGCACCCACGCCCAGACCCGTGACCGCGCCGGGATGGCGGGCACCGTCCTGGTCCTGGCGCTCGTGTACGCGGTCGCGCTCGGCGTCCTGCTCGCGTGGATCGGCGGCGCGTTGTGAGCACCCGAGACCGCCGACTGGCTCGCGCCGAACGACTCCGCGAATGGGCGGCCAAGCGTGAGGCCAAAGCTGAGGCCGCAGAGACCGCCACCCGGGACCTCGCCGACCGCATCCCCTTCGGGCAACCCATCCTCATCGGGCACCACTCCGAAGGTCGAGCACGTCGCGACGCTGACCGCATCCGGGGCGGACTCGACCGCGCCGCCCAGGACGCCGAGACCGCCCGGGACATGAACCGGCGCGCGGCGACCATCGAAGCCCAGGCGGCCGGGTCCGTCTATGACGACGACCCCGACGCCATCGACCGCCTGCAGGCCCGGATCGCCGACCTCGAAGCCGAACGGGACCGGATCAAGGCGTACAACGTGACCGCCCGCGCGGGGGCACCCGACCTCACGTTGCTGACCGAGCGGGAACAGCGCGCGCTACTCGGTGCGCTCAAGTACACGCCGTATGCCAGCAAGGGCGGCACGTTCCCCTCCTACCACCTGTCGGGCCTATCTGGGCGGATCTCGACGACCCGGGCGCGGATCGCACGGCTGTCTGGCGGCCCCCGATGACCCTCGCCGTGCAGGACGCCCTCGACTGGACCCCGCGCCCGCCGGACCCCACGCCCGTCGTCCTGGCCGCCGTCCACAACGACCCGCTGCCGTCACGTCAGACCGACCGCGAGCACATCGAGGCCGCCGTCGTCCGGGCTGCCGCCGAGCATGGCGGGCTCGTGTCGGCGGCGTGGGTCCGCCCCTACATCACCCGGGACGTGTGGCCGCAGATGATCGGCCAAGTCCTGCGTCCCCGGGCTGGGTTCCTTGAGCCCACCGGCCGCCACCCAGAGCGCAACGGCGGCGGGTCCGGCAACGCGAACAAGTGGTCGAACGTGTACCGCTACGTCGGAGGTGCGACGTGAGCGCGAGCCGCACCTTCCGCGTCCGTCACGACTACGCCGACGGCTCGACCCAGGAATGGGAGCGCGAGCTTTGGGACCAGACCGCCGCTGAGGGTCTGGCCTCCCGGGTGGCCCGGCTCAAGGCGGCACGGACGCCGCACACCGTGGACGGGATGACCGTCACCTACAAGGGCGCCTGGCCGCTGCCGCACACCGTGACGCTCACCTACGGCCCGCTGCGCAACCGCCCCATGCCCATCACCCGCTGAACCGACAGGAGACCGAACCGTGAGCACCGAGTACGGGGTGTACGCACCCCACTACAACGAGCCGGGACACGTCCGGTACGTCAGCAAGCAGATCGACAAACCGCAGAACGAGGTCGACGCGCTGAACGGCGTCTTCGACGTCGACACCTACCGACTCGTCAGCCGCGAGGTCACCGACTGGGCCGAGGTCTCCCGATGAACCGCCCACACTTCCGCCGCCACCCGCGGATCGCCCCTGACCCGGCCCGGGGTAAGCGCCCGGACCGGGCCGACGGGCTGCCACTGCGCGCGTCGGGCGGCGTCATCGCTGCGGGTCGCACCGTCATCGTCGGCTCGGGCGACCCCGTCTACTCCCTCGACGGGCTGCCAGGACGCACCCGCTACGCCGCGCAGTGGCCGGACGTGATCGCTGCTGAGACACCGGCCCCCCTCGTTGACCTCCCGGCCGATCAGTCCGGGTTCACCGCGCTCG
>JAENWO010000569.1 GCA_016649925.1 Actinomycetales bacterium | reverse complement strand
GGCCGGAACTGGCGCAGCACGGCGACGAACGCGAGGACGTAGACGGCAGCGATGCCCCGTTGCAGCACGAAGCGCGCCGCGTCGTACGTCTCCGCTCCGAACCAGTCCATCGGGCCCCTCGGTGCACTCGTGAAGTCATTGCACACCAGGGAGCGGATCACCGCAGCACGAGACCGCAGCGGCCGCCCCACCCGCGGGGCGTTAGCATGGCCGCGAGCGGGCCGGCGCGGTGGGCGCACTGTGGTCGCCCCGACGGAGGGTTTGTCCACTGGGTGGACGTCGGGAACAAGGACCGGACCGCTGCCGTTGGCGGAACATGCCTCACTCCACGACGCAGCGCGAGCGCATCGGCGTCGGTTTCGTCCTGCTGCTCTCCGCGCTGACCGCGATCGGGCCGCTGACGATCGATCTCTACCTCGCCGCCTTCCCGCAGATCACGACGGACCTGCGCACCACCGAGACCGCCGTCCAGCTGACGATGACAGCGACCCTCGCCGGTCTCGCCGTCGGCCAGTTGATCGTCGGTTCGCTCGCGGACGCTTTCGGACGACGGCGTCCCCTCCTGGTGGCGCTGAGCGTGTACGTCGTGGCGTCGCTCGCGATCATCTGGGTGCAGTCCGTCGAGATGCTCACCGCTCTGCGGGCGGTCCAGGGCCTCACCGGTGCGGCCGGGATGGTGCTCTCGATGGCCATCGTGCGGGACTCGTTCTCCGGGATGCAGATCGGCAAGGTCATCGCCCGGCTGATGCTCGTCGTCGGCGTCGCCCCGATCCTGGCCCCGACGCTCGGCGCGCAGATCCTCCAGGTCGGGTCCTGGCGGACGATGTTCGCGGTGCTCGCCGGGTTCGGGGTGCTGCTGCTCATCCTTGCCGCGCTCCTCCTCAAGGAGACCCTGCCGCAGGAACTGCGTCGAACGGGAGGCACCCGCGCGGCCCTTTCCTCGTACAGGTCGCTGCTGACGGACTGGTCCTTCATCGGAGTCGTGCTCATCGGCGCCTCCTACATGGGGGCGGTGTTCGCCTACGTCTCCTCCTCCACGTTCGTCTTCCAGCAGGGCTTCGGGCTCACCGCCAGCGAGTTCGGATACATCTTCGGCGCGGGCGCCATCTCCGTCACGATCGGCTCGCAGGTCAACGGGGCTCTCGTCGGCCGGGTGCGGCCGGAACGTATCGCTAGCGTCGCGATCGTCGCCGGGTGGGTGCTCGCCCTGGCCCTGCTCCTCATCGCCCTCACGGTCGGGAGCACCTCGGCCGGTCTGTGGCCCCTGCTCGCTGCGCTCATCCCCACGATGTGCACCGTGGGGTTCGTCATGCCTGCGATCCCGGCGATCGTGCTGGAGCACAACGGCCACCGGGCGGGGAGCGCGGCGGCGCTGAACGGTGCGCTCGGTTTCGGCTTGGGTGCGGCGGTCGCCCCGCTCAGCGGTTTGCTCGGAGGGACGGCAGCCTCCATGGCCGGCGTCATGTTCGCGGTGATGACGATCTCTCTCCTGCTCCTGCTCAACGTGCGGCGGGCGTGGACGACCGCGCTCGCCGACACCGAGGAGCCGATACACCGGGTGCCGCCGGCGCCGGTCCATGGGCCGGTCCACCCGCCAATCCACCGGACCGGGCATCCCGGCCCTTT
>JAENWO010000142.1 GCA_016649925.1 Actinomycetales bacterium | reverse complement strand
CTCGTCCTCGGAGGCGCCGCGGGCCGGGCGATGAGCACGCGCGGGCACGGGGTGATCATCAACGTCGCCTCGGTGGCCGGCCTCGTCGCGATGGGCGGCTACTCGGCGATCAAGTCCTGGGTGTCGATGTACTCCGAGAGTCTGTCCCTCGAGCTCGCCGGCACCGGCGTGCACGTGATGACCCTGTTGCCCGGATGGGTGCGCACCGAGTTCCACGCGCGGGCCGGGATCCGGACCGGATCCATCCCGTCCGTTCTGTGGCTCGACGCGGACCGGCTGGTGGCGGAGTGCCTCGCGGACATCGAGCGTGGGCGCACCCGCTCCGTTCCCTCCCGGCGCTTCAAATTCCTCGCCTGGGTCGCGCAGCACATGCCGAGGCCGCTGGTGCGGCGAGCCACCAGCCTCATCACGAAGGGACGACGATGAGCGGACACCGCAGCACCGACCGGTACAACTGGGCGTGGCACCGCTGGGCCCGCTACGTTGCCCAGCGCCTCGTCCTCAAACCGGTGATCTTCTCCAACACGAAGGTCACGGTCGAGGGTGAGCGCAACCTCGAGGGGCTCGAGGGCCCTTTCGTCGTCGTGGCCAACCACTCCAGCCACCTCGACGCGCCACTGTGCATCACCGCCCTGCCGTACGCGATCACGAAGAACCTGGCGACCGCCACGGCGGCGGACTACTTCTACGGCCAGCGCTGGCGCCGCACCCTGACGTCGTTCTTCTTCAACTCCTACCCGGTGGACCGGAACGGCCGCCGGAGCAAGGAGGCCGGGCTGTCCGTCTCGCTCCTGCGCCAGGGCGTCCCGCTGTTGATCTTCCCCGAGGGCACCCGCTCGCGGGACGGCCAGATCGCGACGTTCAAGCCCGGTGCCGCAGCACTCGCCCGCGCGCTGCGGGTGCCGCTCGTGCCCGTCGCGCTGGTCGGTGCCAACGAAGCGATGCCCGTCGGCGCGTTCTGGCCCCGGCCCGGCCGCCATCAGGTCAAGGTCATCATCGGCAAGCCTGTCCGCGCCCGGCGCGGGGAGAACCTGCATGACCTCAACGCTCGACTGAGCGCGCGGGTCCGCGCGATGCACACCATGCAGACCTCGTACGTCCTCGTCCGTGACAAGGACCGGCGGGAGAACCGGCCGGAGCAGTTCGGCCAGGCACGAGAGGATGTCTCATGACCGATGTCACGCACCAGAAGTGGTGGGGTTGGGGAGTGGAGGGCATCGCCTTCCACTACGACGACAAGCCGCACTTCGCCGCCTTCGTGCAGGACAAGGTCGGCATCGACCTCTCCCAACCCGGCACCCCACCGCCGAGCTTCTCCGACCTGGAGATCTCCGCGAGCCGGCTCCCCGAGGACCTCGGTGCCCAGCTGCGCGCGGCGGTGGGCGACCACCAGGTGTCCACCGACGACATGGACCGGGTGGTGCACACCTACGGCAAGGGGCTGCGTGACCTCGTGAAGGTGCGGGCCGGCGACCTGCCGCGACTGCCCGACGCCGTCGTCTACCCCGCGAACGAGGACCAGGTCCGCGCTGTCGTCGACGCGGTCGTGGCGGCCGACGCCGTCCTCATCCCGTTCGGTGGCGGTTCGAACATCTCCGGCAGCCTCACGCCGCAGGCGGACGAGCAGCGGCCCGTGATCTCCCTCGACCTGGGCCGGCTGAACCGCCTCCTCGAGATCGACGAGGGCTCCGGGCTGGCACGGATCCAGGCCGGCGTGCTCGGCCCGGACATGGAGGAGCAGCTGACCGCCCGCGGCTGGACGATGGGCCACCAGCCGGACAGCTTCCGCCACTCCACGCTCGGCGGCTGGGTCGCGACCCGCTCCTCGGGCATGCAGTCCGACAAGTACGGCGACATCGCCGACATCACCCGTGGCCTGCGCGTGGTCCTGCCCGGCAAGGTCGTGGTGCTGCGTCCGCTGCCCAGCACCTCCACCGGCCCCAGTGTGCGCGAGATGATCCTCGGCAGCGAGGGCCGGCTCGGGGTCGTCACCGAGGTCTGGGTCAACGTCCACCGGCTCCCGGAGAACCGCGAGATCATCGCGTACCTCTTTCCGAACTGGGCCGCCGGCATCGCCGCGATGCGCGACATCTCCACCTCCGACGCCTCTCCTAGCGTCACCCGCATCTCGGACGCGAACGAGACCGCGTTCTCCCTCGCCACCCGCAAAGAGAGCAAGGGCATCTCCGGAAAGGTGAGCACCGGCCTCTTCGAGCTGCTCCGCCGGCGCGGCTGGGACCTGGAGAAGGTCTGCCTGTCCTACATCGGCTACGAGGGCGGCTCGGCCAAGGTCAGGGCGGAGAAGTCGGTCGTCGGCAAGATCGTGTCCAAGCACGGCGGGATCAAGCTCGGCAAGGGCCCCGGCGCGCTGTACGACCAGAAGAAGTTCGACACCCCCTACATCCGGGACTTCCTGCTCGATCGGGGCGCCATCGGCGACGTCTCCGAGACGGCCGCCCCGTGGTCCAAGCTCCCCGACGTCTACCAGGGCACCGTCCGGGCGACGAAGGAGGCCTTCGCCACTCTCGGCGTCACGGGCTTCGTCATGTGCCACCTCGCCCACTCCTACCACTCCGGTGCGTGCCTGTACTTCACGTTCGCGTTCGCCCCGAACGTCGACGGCGACTTCCTCGAGCAGTACGACGTGGTGAAGTCGGCGATCCAGCAGTCCTTCATGGACACCGGCGCCACCCTGTCCCACCACCACGGCGTCGGCACCGACCACGCCCCGTGGCTGGAGCAGGACATCTCCGAGGCGGGCACGGACGTCATGGCCGGACTGCTGCGCTCGGTCGACCCCGGGCGCAACCTCAACCCCGGGACGCTGCTGCCGGCCCACCGGGAATGGTGAGGGCGCGACCGGAGCGAACGCGCGGTGGACGCAGCGTGGTCCAAGAGGCAGATGGCGTTCCACCGTCGCCGAGGCTTCGCGTACGTGTGGAGCCCCGGTCAGTACGCTCAGAGCCGGTGGAGGCGCCCCGACTTCAGGGGGACGCGGACGATGCGGGTGCCGAAGTCCACCACGGTGGCGATGTTGCCCTCCACCGCGGTCACGCGTCCGAGGCCGTAGCGGTCGTGCGTGACGCGCTCGCCCAACTCGAACGGCTCGGGCGGCGGCTTCGGGATCCGTCTGTCGTTGAAGGGGCTCGAACGGAGGAAGCGCGACGTGGGCTCGGTCATGTACCCAGCATCCTCCTCTTTTGACCGGATGTGGCCATCCGGGACCCTTCGCCTGCGGATCCGGGACTTTCCCGACCCCACGCGCGGACTCCGCACGCGGGACCCTGGGCTCCGGCGGAGACCCCTCGCGCAACCCGACGACGGGGGTCCAGCGTGACGGGAGCAGACGCCATGACCAGCATCTCGCCGCTCCGGCCGGGCCTCCGGGGTGGCCGCGGTGGCGTTGATCGGTCGTAGAGAGCACAAGGTCCCGATTTTGCTGCCCCGTGATGCCTAAGGTGGGCGGAGTGAGCACCATCGTCGCCCTGCGCGAACCCCCGCCCGAGACGCGCGTCGCGCTCGTGCCCGATGCCGTCGCCTCCCTCGTCCGCGGTGGGCACGTCGTCGTCATCCAGGCCGGTGCGGGCGAGCACGCCTTCCACACCGACGCCGCGTACGCGGCCGCCGGCGCACGGGTGCTCTCCGGAGCCGAGCTCGCCGCGGCGCTCGGGGGAGCCGACGTCCTCACGCACGTGCGGGCACTCGCCGTCGAGCGCATCCAGGCCCTCCGCCCCGGCGCCGTGACCGTCGGGCTCGACGCCCCGTTCGACGACGAGGCCCGGCTGTCCGTCCTCAACGCCCGGAAGATCACCGCGCTCAGCTTCGAGCGACTACCGCGGACGTCCCGCGCGCAGGCGATGGACGTGCTGTCCTCCCAGGCGTTCGCCGCCGGCTACCGGGCGGTGCTCGAGGCGGCGATCCGGCTGCCCCGCTTCTTCCCGCTCGCGATGACGGCCGCCGGAACCGTGCCCCCGGCGAAGGTCGTGGTCCTCGGCGTCGGCGTGGCCGGGCTGCAGGCGATCGCCACCGCGCGCCGGCTCGGCGCCCAGGTCTCCGCGAACGACATCCGCCCGGACTCCGCCGAGGAGGTCCGCTCGGTCGGTGCCACGTTCATCGACGTCGGGATCGGCGAGGCCGCCGGCACCGGCGGGTACGCCCGCGACCTGGAGGTCTCGGCGGCCCGCCGGCAGCAGGAGGCCCTCGCTCCGCACATCGCGGACGCGGACGTGCTCATCACCACCGCCGCCGTCCCCGGACGCGCGGCGCCCCGGCTCGTCACCGCGGAGATGGTCGCAGCGATGCGTCCCGGCTCGGTCGTGGTGGACCTGGCGGCCGCGAGCGGCGGCAACGTCGAAGGATCTCGGCCCGGGCAGGACGTCCGGGTCCCCTCGGCCCGTGGTGGCGGCGACGTGGTCATCGTGGGGCCGGCCTCGGCGCCGTCCGACCTGCCGGCGGACTCCTCACGTCTCTACGCCAAGAACGTCACGAACGTCCTCGCGCTCCTCATCGACGAGGACGGTTCGCTGCGGCTCGACTTCGCCGACGACATCGTCGCCGGCATGTGCCTCACCCACGACGGGAGCTCACGATGATCGACGGAGTCACGATCCTCACCCTCTTCGTCCTGGCGGCGTTCGTGGGTGTCGAGGTGGTCTCCAAGGTTTCCTCCACCCTGCACACCCCGCTGATGTCCGGCGCGAACGCGATCCACGGCATCATCCTGGTCGGCTCGATCGCGGTCACCGCGCCCGCTCAGGACTGGGCACTGATCGCCGTCGGTGTGCTCGCCGTCGTCCTGGCCACGATGAACCTCGTCGGTGGCTTCGTGGTGACGGACCGGATGCTGGAGATGTTCTCGGCGAACCGGCCCACCGCCCGCCCCGAGCGCGAACCCGTGACGGGTGGGCAGTCCCGATGAACCTCCTGCCGCCTGCCCTCGCCGCCCTCGGATATCTCGTCGCCGCGGTCCTGTTCATCCTCGCCCTCAAGGGACTGGCATCGCCGCGTACCGCCCGCCGGGGCAACGCCCTCGGGGCGCTGGGTGCGGCGATCGCCGTCGTCGTGGTGCTCCTGTCCACCGACTTCCACGGCGCGAACCTGATCATCGTGCTCGTCGCGATCGCGATCGGCCTCGTGGTCGCAGTCCCGGCTGCCCGGAGTGTCCGGATGACCGACATGCCCCAGCTCGTCGCGCTGTTCAACGGCGTCGGTGGCGGAGCTGCTGCCCTCGTCGGGATCGTCGAGCTGGCCGAGTGGTCCGGTGCGACGCCGTCGGTCGCGACCACCGCGACGGCGTTCGGGGTGCTCGTCGGGTCGCTCTCGTTCTCCGGCTCGATCGTCACGTTCCTCAAGCTGCAGGGCCTGATGACCTCGCGGCCGGTGGTGGCCCCCGCGGCCCCCGTGCTGATGGCGCTCTCACTGCTCGCCGGGCTCGGCCTCGCCGCCGCCGTCGCCCTCACCGGCAACGTGTGGGTGGGCGTGGGCGCGGCCCTGCTCGGTGCGGTGCTCGGCGTCCTGCTTGTGCTGCCGGTCGGCGGCGCGGACGTGCCGATCGTCATCTCCCTGCTGAACGCGCTCACCGGTCTCGCGGTGGCGGCGTCCGGCTGGGCGATGGGCAACACCCTCCTGCTGGTCGCCGGCACCCTGGTGGGCGCCTCCGGCACCATCCTCACGCTCGCGATGGCCACCGCGATGGGCCGGTCCGTCTCGGGGATCATGTTCGGCGCGCTGCGTGGCGGCTCGACGGCGGGATCCACCACGGTCTCGGACCGCCCGGTCCGCCGGGCGAGCGCGGACGACGTCGCGATCACCCTCGCGTACGCCCGCCGGGTCGTGATCGTGCCCGGGTACGGCCTCGCCGTCGCACAGGCCCAGCACGCGGTGGCCGAGCTCGTCACGGTGCTGCGCGCTCGCAGCGTGGACGCCGTCTACGGGATCCATCCGGTCGCCGGCCGGATGCCCGGTCACATGAACGTCCTGCTCGCAGAGGCGAACGTGCCCTACGAGCTGCTCATCGAGGCGGAGGACCTCAACCCCACGATGCCCTCGACGGACGTCGTGGTGGTTGTGGGCGCGAACGACGTCGTCAACCCCGCCGCCCGGACCGACCCGTCGGCACCGATCTACGGGATGCCCATCATCAACGCGGACGAGGCGGGTCAGGTCATCTTCCTCAAGCGCTCGATGCGACCCGGGTTCGCCGGGATCGAGAACGAGCTGCTGTTCTCCCCGAAGACCCAGGTGCTCTTCGGCGACGCGAAGACCTCCTTGAGGGCGGTGCTCACCGCCCTCAAGGAGGTGTGACCGCGCCGATGGGCCTCGGCACGGTCGTGCTGCTGCGGCACGGGGAGAGCGTGGCGAACGCACGGGGGTTGTTTACGGGCGTCATCGACGTGGGGCTCACCCCGTCGGGCGAGCGGGACTGCACACTCGCCGGCGCCAGACTGAGGACGGCGGGGTGGTCGCCGGACGTGATCGTCACCTCCGAGCTGGTGCGCGGCTGGCGCACGGCCGAGCTCGTGGGCGAGGCGCTCGGCACCGGCGTGGAGGTGGTGCGCGACTGGCGCCTGAACGAGCGGAACTACGGCGCGCTGTCCGGCTACCTCAAGACGGAGATCCTCGAGCG
>JAENWO010000353.1 GCA_016649925.1 Actinomycetales bacterium | reverse complement strand
CGTTGAAGGCGTGGCGGGCGGAGGCGGAGGGGCCGGCCGGGAGTGCGGTGAGGGTGGACATGGCCCCAGGCTGCCCGGGCCGCCCGGACGACCACATCGCGCTGCGGACGGGTCGGTGGTGGCGCAGGTCCACCCGACGCAGGACCCATCCCTCATCCTCCGGTCGCACCCAAGACCGTCCCGGCGCCCTCCCAGGTGCGCCGACCTACAGTTCTCGCCATGGACCTCGCTCTGGCCGGGGCGGTTGGGGCACCAGGTGCTCGACGCCGAGCGGGCCGCCCTGCCCGAGGCCCGGTCGGTGGGCACCCACAACTCGCGTGCCCTCTCCAGCGCGGAGCAGCTGCTGGATCTCGAGGAGACGCGCCTGGGTCAGACCGAGGTGTGAGGAGCGCGAACCCCGGCACGCTCGCCGGGGTTCGCGGGTTCGCGGGTTGGCGGGATGGCGGGATGGCGGGTTCGCGGGACAGCCGGGGGCTATTGCGCGTCGCGCCAGGCGATGGCGTCGCGCAGCTCGGTGAAGTCGTAGTCGGGACCGCTGGCACTGACGGTGAACAGCGAGATGCCCGCGGCGACGTACTCCTGCGCCCGGCCCGCACCGGGCCACGAGGTGGACCGGGAGATCTCCGACGGGTCGCGGCCGACGTCGCGGCAGTGCCCCGCGAGGACCTCGGACTTGTGCTTCAGCGCCTCGAGATCACCGAAAGCGTGCCACGTGGTGGCGTACTCGGCCACGAGGCGGAGGGTCTTGCGCTCCCCGCCACCGCCGATGAGGATCGGGATGTCCCGCACCGGGGCGGGGCTGAGCCGCGCCAGTCGGGAGGTGATCCGGGGCAGGTACTCCCCCAGGAGCCGCAGGCGCGCTCCCGGGGTGCCGAACTCGTAGCCGTACTCCTGGTAGTCCTTCTCGAACCAGCCGGCTCCGATGCCGAGGATCAGGCGGCCCCCGCTGATGTGGTCCACGGTCCGCGCCATGTCCGCCAGCAGGTCCGGGTTGCGGTAGCCGCCGCCCGTGACGAGCGCGCCGATCTCGACCCGTTCGGTCTGCTCCGCCCAGGCGGCGAGCATCGTCCAGCACTCGAAGTGGGCGCCGTCAGGCTCGCCGCGCAGCGGGAAGAAGTGGTCCCAGTTGAAGCAGACGTCCACGCCCGCCTCCTCCGCGCGCATCACCGTGTCGCGGATCAAGGAGTACTCGGGGGCGTGCTGCGGCTGGAGCTGGGCGCCGATGCGGACGGGGTGCGACATGGGGTCCTTCTCGTGGAGATCGGATGACGTGTCTGGGATGACCACGGTCAGTGGACGCGGCGCAGGGTGCGTGCGGGGTCTCAGCCGATGCTGACGGAACTGCCGGAGACCGGCACCAGTTCCACCCAGGTGTTGCCCGGGGCGAGCAGGAGCGGCTGGCCGTCCGCGCCGGTCAGCACCATCGGGGACGTGGCGTCGGGCTTGGACCACGTCCCGGTGATGCTCTGCCCGCCGGTGGCCACGAACGCGTCCCCGGAACCGGCCATCACCGTCTCCGGCACCGGGTTGCCACCCGGGTCCCGGGTGCCGGTGTCGCGCACCTGCACGCGCAGGACCACGACGTTGACCGCGCTGAGCTGCTGCCCCGTGATCACCACGGCCGGGTTCCCGGCCTCGGTGCGCAGCCATCGCCCGGACGCGGCGTCCCAGTTCCACCCCGGCGACGCGAAGGGGAACGTGAGCGCGATCGCACTGGCGGGCGCTCCGGCGACGCTGGCGCTGGCCAGCTCGGGCCGGCGCGCGAAGGAGAACTGCGGGGCCGGCGGGCTGGAGTGCGCGCCGTCCGCCTGCAGGAGGAAGTCGGCCGTGCGGCCGTAGAGGTTGTGAGGCGCCCGGCGGTCGCTGGTGCGGTAGAACCCGCCGGCGCCCTCGTCGTTGCTGATCACCTGCAGGCCCGCGTCGCGGATCCCCTGGACGAACTGCTGCTGGCCGCCGGAGAACACGAGCAGCCCGCCGAGAGGCGCGGAGATGCCCGCATCCATCGGGCGCACGGACCGGACCGGACCGACGATCTCCGGGAGCGAGGAGTGGTACACGACGTTGAACCGCGTGATGCCGCCCTCCACCATCTCCTCCCAGACCACGTCCGCCTGCTCCAGGCCGGTCTGCGGCCGAGCGGCCGGGGAGTTCTCGATCTTGATGGACATCGCGGGCCGTTGCGCCACCTCACCGACGACGCCCGTGAGCGGCCACGTGACCGGTAGCACCGGATCGGGCGGGTTCCCCTTGTCCGCGATGACGTCCGGGGTGATCACCACCGGGTCGGGTGTGGGCTGCTCCTCCACGGGCGCGCACGCCACAAGGGCCGTCGCCGCCACGAGCAGGACCGCCATCAGCCTCCGACGTCCACGTCCCGCCATCCGCGTTCTCATCGGCTCCACTCTACGGGCGCCTACCCTGGTGCGGTGACCGTCGTCCCCACCGTCCTGATGACTGCGCTCGAGGCGGCACTAGAGGGCACCGGGGCGGCCGTCGTACCCGGGGCGAGCGCTCCGGGGCGTCCGATCCCGCCTGGGGTCGCCGTCGTCCTGACCACCTCCGGGTCGACCAGCGGGACCGGACGAGCCGTGGCGCTCAGCGCCCGGGCGCTACGCGCGAGCGCGGTCGCGACCCACGACCGGCTCGGCGGACCCGGCCAGTGGCTCCTCGCCCTGCCCATCGACCACGTCGCCGGGTTGCAGGTCCTGGTCCGCTCGGTGGTCGCCGGAACGCGACCCGTGGTGGCCCCGGCCGGGCACTTCGACCCCCGCTCGCTCACCGCCTCGATCCGCACGATGCGCACGGACGTACCGCGCTACCTCTCGCTCGTCCCGACCCAGCTGGTGCGTACGCTCGCCGCAGACGCGGAGGCCGTGCGGGCGCTGCGTGAGTGCACCGCCGTCCTCGTGGGCGGTGCCGCCACGCCCGCCGCCGTGCTCGAGGAGGCCCGCGACCGGGGCGTCCCCGTCGTCAACACCTACGGCATGACGGAGACCTGCGGGGGGTGCGTGTACGACGGCGTCCCGCTGGAGGGCGTCGACGTGCGGGTGGACGAGGGTGGCCGGATCCACCTCGCCGGCGACGTGCTCGCGGCCGGTTACCTCGACGACGACGTGCTCGCGGCCGGTTACCTCGACGACGACGGCGGCGGCGGCGCCTTCGTCGAGCACGAGGGCCGTCGGTGGTTCCGCACGCCAGACGCCGGCACCTTCGACGCCGGCACGCTGCACGTGCTCGGCCGGGTCGACGACGTCGTCGTCACCGGTGGAGTGAACGTGCACCCGCTCGATGTCGAGCGAACACTCGCCGCCGTCGAAACGGTCGGTGAGATGGTCGTCGTGGGCGTGCCCGACCAGGAGTGGGGCCAGCTGCTCACCGCCGTCGTGGTCCCGCGCACCGGCAGGGCGGCGCCGACGCTCACCCGGCTGAGGGAGGCCGCCGGCCACGGGGCGCACGCTCCCCGAGCGCTCGTGGTGGTGGGGCACCTGGCGCTGCGCGGACCGGGCAAGGTGGACCGGCGGGCGGCGGCCGCACTGGCCGCTGCGGCCCTGGCTCGGGGCGAGGGCGAGCGGTACTGAGGCTGCGCTCTCCGAAACGCCCAGCGGTCAGCGGTCAGCGG
>JAENWO010000555.1 GCA_016649925.1 Actinomycetales bacterium | reverse complement strand
TCCCGGACCCCGGGCGGCGCGCTCGACTGACGCTGCTGTCGCCGGGCCGCGGAGCTGGTCCTCGCGGCTGCCGACCCAGAGGCCGCTCGCGTGGCCGCCCGATCGGTGCTCGTCCGGTGATGTCGGTCCGCCGTCGCACGAGCGGCGGTCCGTAGGCTGACCCCGTGCTCCAGATCGGTCTCACGGGCGGCATCGCCGCCGGCAAGTCCACCGTCGCGGCCGCGCTCGTCGAGCTCGGGGCGGTCCTGATCGACGCGGACGCGATCGCGCGGGAGGTGGTCGGGCCCGGCACCGCCGGCCTGGCCGCTGTCGTCGCGGAGTTCGGGCCAGGTGTCCTGACGCCCGACGGCGCCCTGGACCGTCCCGCTCTCGGACGTCTCGTCTTCGGCGACGGCGCCGCACTGGCGCGCCTGAACGCCGTCGTGCACCCGCTCGTCGCGCAGGAGACCAAGCGCCGCGTGCAGGAGGAGGCGAGGGACGCCGTCGTCGTCCACGACGTGCCGCTCATCGTGGAGAACCGGCTGGCCGCCGGCTACCACCTCGTGATCGTCGTCGGAGCCTCGGAGGAGGTCCGGCTCGAGCGGCTCGTCACGAAGCGAGGGATGAGCCCCGAGGAGGCGCGGGCGCGGATCGCGGCGCAGGCCGATGACGAGGACCGACGGCGGGTCGCGGACGTGTGGATCGACAACATCCGCCCGCGCGAGTCCGTCCGGGCGGATGTGGCCCGGTTGTGGCACGAGCGGCTCGCGCCGTACGAGTCGAACCTGCTCGCCGGCCGCCGCGCACCGCGATCGGGACCGGCGGTGCTCGTCGAACCGCCGAACGGGTCCGCATCCTGGAGCAGCCAGGCGGACCGGCTGCTGGAGCGCCTGCGGCGGGTCGGGGGAGACCTGGTGCGCGACGCCGCGCACATCGGCTCGACGGCGGTGCCGGGCCTGGTCGCCAAGGACGTGATCGACCTGCACCTGGGGGTGGCCTCGCTCGGCGATGCGGACGCGCTGGCGCCGGTGCTCGCGCGGGCCGGCTTCCCCGCGGTGGAGGGGCAGTGGCGCGACGCGCCCAAGGCGGGCGACCTCGACCCGGCGCGCTGGGGGAAGCGGCTGCACGGCAACGCCGACCCGGGGCGTGCCGTGAACCTGCACGTGCGGGTCAGCGGTGGGCCCGGATGGCGCTACGCCCTGGCGTTCCGGGACTGGCTCAGGGCGGACGAGAGCGCCCGGTCGGAATATGCGGAGGTCAAGCGCCGCCTGGCTGCGGCCCATGCCGGCGACAGGACGACCGGCGGCTACGCCGAGGCGAAGGAGCCGTGGTTCACGGGCGTCGCCGACCCACGCCTCGCGGCGTGGGTCGACCGGACGGGCTGGTCACCCCGGGCGAGGTGAGGGATCAGGCCAGCGTGGCTGTGAGGGTGATGTCCGTGGCGGCGAGCGCCTGAGACACGGGGCAACCGGTCTTGGCGGCCCCGGCGATGCGCTGGAAGTCCTCCTCGGAGATGTTCGCGACCTGCGCGGTCACCGTGAGGGCGATCCCCGTGATGCCTTTGCCGACCTCGAAGGTCACCTCCGCCGTCGTGTCGACGCTGGTGGGCGGGGTGTCGTTGCTCGCGAGCTCGTTCGAGAACTGCATGGAGAAGCACGAGGCGTGGGCCGCCGCGATCAGCTCCTCCGGAGTGGTGGTCCCGGCGCCCGGTTCGGTGCGCGCCTTCCAGGAGACGTCGAACGTCCCGACGCCGGACGTCTCGAGGG
>JAENWO010000186.1 GCA_016649925.1 Actinomycetales bacterium | reverse complement strand
GACGATCCTGCTCACCGGTATCGCCGGTCTGCTCGCCGGGGCGCTCTCGATGGGTGCGGGGGAGTACGTCTCGGTCCGGCCGCAGCGGGAGTTGCTCGCCGCGTCAACGCCGAGTCCGACGGCACACCGCGGTGCCGGACCTCGACGTGGACGCGAACGAGCTCGCGCCGGTCTACCGCGCCCGGGGCATGGCCCCGGCCGAGGCACAGGCCCGGGCCGAGGAGCGGCTCGCGAACTACTCCCCGGACGCCGGTTGGGGCTCGCCTCGGCCACGGATGGGAGCGTGCGCGTCCTCGGTCGCGCCATGCCCGAGCATCTGCGCGAGGTGCTGCCCCGCGTGGGGGCGCTTGTCGAGGGGCCGGCGTTCTACCCGTTCCTTTCCGGGGCCGCGAACCTGCAGCGCATCGACTCCGCGGACCGGCACGCGCCGTCGGCCACCCGCGCCGCGCGCGTGGGCGTCGCGCTCGAGCGGGTGGGCCTGTCCCACGCGGCCGGCAAGAAGGTCCGCGCCTACTCGCTCGGGATGAAGCAGCGCCTGGGCATCGCGAATGCCCTGCTCTCGCCCCGTGACCTCCTCGTCCTGGACGAGCCCACGAACGGGCTCGACCCGCAGGGCACCCGCGAGGTGCGCTCCCTCGTGCGCTCGCTCGCCGCCGAGGGCACCACCGTGTTCATCTCCAGCCACCTCCTGGCCGAGGTCGAGCAGATCTGCACCCACGCGGCCGTCATGAACGTGGGTTCGCTGGTGGCGCAGGGCAGACTCGACGTGCTGCGCCGGGCGGGTGAGGCGCACGTTCGCATCCTCACGCCCGACGTCGGGAGCGCGGTCCGCGAGCTGGCGCGCCTCGGTCTGGCGGCGCGGGAGGTGACCGCGAGAGGCCCGGCGGGTCAGCCCGCGCCCGGACGTGGAGCCGTCGACAGTGGCCTGGTCACCGCCCCGTTGCCGGTGTCCTCGACCGCGCCCGAGGTGATCGTCTCGGCCCTGGTGGCGGCGGGCGTGCGCATCCGCGGGTTCAGCGTCGAGGAGGCCTCTCTGGAGGAGCGCTTCGTCGCCCTCACCGGCGAAGGGTTCGACCTTGCCCAGTGACGCGGACCTTCCCGGCGACGACGCCGGACGGGCGACGTCGGACGTGAGGGTCCGCAAGCTCGAGCCGGCCGGGGGTTGGGCGCTGCTTGGTTCGGAGCTCAGCGTCCTGTTCCGGCGTCGGCGGACGTGGGCGATGCTGCTCGCGCTCGCGGCGATCCCGGTCCTCATCGCCGTCGCCGTCCGGCTCTCGTCCTCCCCGCCGGGACCGGGCGAGGGCCCGCCGTTCATCGACCGGATCACCCAGAACGGGATGTTTGTCAGCGTCGCCGCCCTCGTCGTGACGACCCCGCTGTTCCTGCCGCTCACGGTTGCCGTGGTCGCGGGCGACACGATCGCGGGTGAGGCCGGCCTCGGCACGCTGCGCTATCTCCTCGTAGCACCGGCGGGCCGGGTCCGGCTGCTGCTCGTGAAGTACGTGGGCGCCGCCGCCTTCTGCCTGGCCGCGACGTCCATGGTGGTGCTGACCGGGTCGGCGATCGGGGCCGCGCTCTTCCCGGTCGGCCCGGCCACGCTGCTGTCCGGGGACACGGTCGGGATCGGCGATGCGGTGGTGCGGTCCGTCCTCGTGGGCGCCTACGTGACGGTCTCGATGCTGGGCCTGACCGCCGTCGGGCTGTTCGTCTCGACCCTCACCGATGTGCCGGTCGGGGCGATGGCGACGACGGCGGTGCTCGCGATCGTCGCGCAGGTGCTGGACTCCCTCACTCAGCTCTCGTGGCTGCACCCGTGGCTGTTCAGCCACTACTGGCTCGGCTTCGCCGACCTGCTGCGCGAACCGATCGTCTGGACGTCGTTCGGCGACAACGCCCTGCTGCAATCGGCGTATGTCCTGACCTTCGGCGCCCTGGCGTACGGCCGCTTCACCACCAAGGACGTCTTGTCCTGACGGTTTCCCCGCGCGACGGCGTCCCGGGGCCGCCCGCGGTACCCGAGCCACGAAAACAGGTTGTCGACGTCGGGCACGCGGTGCTCGGATGGTCTCATCGACATCCGACCGACCCCGGCAAGGAGAACTAAGATGCGCACGACCTTCATGTCCCCCCAGGTACCCACCACCTACCTATTCGACGTGAAGTCCTTTGCGCACCCTGAACTTGGGGATCGTCGCCCATGTTGACGCCGGCAAGACGAGCCTGACCGAGCGGCTCCTGTACGAGGCGGGTGTCCTCGACGCACCCGCAGCGTCGACGCCGGGAACACCCAGAGGGACCCCATGGCGCTGGAGCGGCAACGTGGCATCACGATCCGGTCCGCCGTCGTCTCCTTCGTCGTCGACGACGTCAGGATCAACCTGATCGACACGCCCGGCCACTCGGACTTCATCGCCGAGGTCGAGCGGGTGCTGTCGCTGCTCGACGGCGTCGTGCTGGTCGTCTCCGCCGTCGAGGGCGTCCAGGCGCAGACGCTCGTCCTGATGCGCGCGTTGCAACGCCCGCACCTGCCGACGCTCATCTTCGTCAACAAGGTCGACCGGGCCAGCGCGGTTCCCGAGCGGGTCCTCGAGGAGATCGCGCACCGGCTCAGCCCCGACGTCATCGGCATGCAGACGGTGACAGCAACCGGGACACGCTCCACGCGCGTCACCCCGTACCGCACCGATGACGCGGCGTTCACGGCGCGCCTGACCGAGGTCCTGGCCGAACACGACGAGGCGGTGCTGGCCGCGTGGGCCGGGGGGTCCGCGCCGGTCACCGCCACCGAGCTGCGGACGCGACTCGCAGGCCAGTCCCGGGACGCCGTCGTGCACCCGGTACTCGCCGGGTCGGGTGTGCCCGAGCTCATCGAGGAGATCACGACGTTGCTGCCGGCCCGGACTCCGGATCCCGGCGCATCGGCGTCGGGCGTCGTCTTCAAGGTCGACCGTGGACCGTCCGGGGAGAAGGTCGTCTACGTCCACCTCCGCGCCGGCACCGTCGGGATCCGCGAGCGGATCCACCTGGGCGGGGGAGACGTCAAGGTGACCGGGATCCGGGTGTTCGACCGGGGCGGGCTGGTGCCCGCCGACACGGTCCGCGCCGGGCAGATCGCTCAGCTGCGGAGCCTGGAGACGGCGCGCATCGGGGACGTCATCGGGGATCACGGCACGTCCGTGCCCGCCCGGCAGTTCTCCCGGCCGTCGCTGGAGACGGTCGTCAAACCGGCGGAAGCGGCGGGCAAGGGCGCGCTGCACGCGGCCTTGACGCAACTGGCCGAGCAGGACCCGTTGATCGACCTGCGCCAGGACGACGGGCGCCAGGAGATCTCGGTATCCCTGTACGGAGTGGTCCAGAACGAGGTGATCCAGAGCGTCCTGGCCACCGACTACGACGTCCGGGCCGTCTTCCGGGAGAGCACCACCATCTGCGTCGAGCGGGTGCTCGGCAGCGGCGCGGCGGCGGAGTTCATCGGTGTCGAACCGAACCCCTACCTGGCCACGGTGGGCCTCCGAATCGACACTGCCCCGATCGGGTCCGGCGTCGAGTTTCGCCTCGAGGTCGAGCGGGGATCGATGCCGCCGGCGTTCTTCACGGCGGTCGAGGACGCCGCGAGGACCACCCTCATGCAGGGGTTGCGCGGGTGGGAGATCCGCGACTGCACCCTGGTGCTGACGCACGCTGGGTACTGGGCGCGGCGGAGCCACGCCCACGGCACCTTCGACAAGAGCATGTCCAGCACGGCCGGCGACTTCCGCAGCCTCACGCCCCTGGTCCTGGTGGCGGCGCTGCGGGACGCCGGGACAGTCGTGTGCGAGCCCATCCACCGGTTCCACCTGGAGGTCCCGGACGACAGCCAGGGCGCGGTCCTGGCCGCGTTGGGGAAGCTGCAGGCGACGCCGCTCGAGTCCGCCCAGCGTGGGCACCGGGTCCTGCTGGCCGGGGACGTCCCCGCCGGTGCGGTGCACCGGATGCAGCACCCGATCCCCCGGCTGACGCGGGGCGAGGGGTATCTGTCGACGGCTCTCGACCACTTCCGACCGGTCCGGGGTGAGCCGCCGTCGCGTCCGAGGACCGACAACGACCCGACGGACCGGACCGGGTATCTCAGACGCCTCACGCGTTGAACCCGGTCGCGGTCGGCGTCACTCGTCGGCGGCGTCACGTCATGGTGCCCGGACTACGCGCCCGACGGCTCGCGTTGCTCGGCAGCCGGTGGGGACTCGAGCTCCGCCACATCCGTCGGTCTCCGCCACTCCTTGATGGCTGCCCACGTCACGGCCGCGATCGGCACGGACAGCAGCGCACCGATGATGCCCGCGAGGATCGTCCCGGCCGTCAGCGCGAGGAGGATGGCGAGCGGATGGAGCGAGAGCGCCTTCCCGATGACGACGGGTGCGAGGAGGTCACCCTCAAGCTGGTTCACGGCAATCACGACGGCGACGACGATGAGTGCGGTGACCGGGCCGTTGGCCACGAGGGCGATGAGGGCCGCGAACGACCCGGCCACCGTGGCGCCGATCAGCGGGATGAACGCCCCGAGGAAGACGATCGTGGCCAGCGGCAGGGCGAGCGGAACGCCGAGGATGACGAGGGCGACCCCGATGACGACGGCGTCGACGAGCGCGACCAGCGCGGTACCGCGGACGTATCCACCAAGCACTCCCACGGACTGGTCGCCGATGCGTTCGGCCCTCTCCCGAGCGTCGCCGTCCAGGGGCTGGATCAGGAACTGGAAGATCCCGCGCCCGTCCTTGAGGAGGAAGAAGAGGACGACGGCTCCCAGGAAGGCTCCGGCGATGGCCTCGACGGCCGCCGTCGCCCCCGCCACGGCACCCCGCTGGACGCTGTCGCTGCCCAGCAGGTCCTGCACCGCCTGACGGGCGGAGCCGAGCTGCTCCTCGGTGATGCCGAGGGGGCCGCTCGCCAGGAATGCCTGCAGCTCGTCGAGACCCTGCCCGACCGACTCGACGAGGTCGTCCCATCCGTTGCGTATCCCTCGGCCCACCAGCCAGATGATCACGCCGAGGGTGGCGATGCCCGTCACGAGCGCCGTCCACGTCGCTAGTGCCTTCGGCCATCCCTTGCGGCGCAGGAAGTTCACGACCGGGCTGACCGCCGCGGCGATCACCGTGGCGATGAGCACCGGGACCACGATGAGCTTGAGCTGCATCATGGCGAACACGATGCATGCGCCCAGCGCCAGGACGAAGAGGACCTGTGCGCTACGTGTCGCCGTCCGGCCGAGCCCGTCGCTCCAGGGTGAACGGCGGGATCCAGCGGTGTTCTTCAAGGGGGCACCCTACGGAAGTCGTCTCCCGACGGCGCACTGAAGGCCGGCGCACCGGGGACTGGCTCGGCGACCACGCCGTCGGGTCCGCCCATGCCGTCGGGCCTGCCCACGTCGACGAGTCGGGTGCCGTCAGTCGCTGCGTGCGGCCCGGTGGAGCGGGCGCAGGTCCTGG
>JAENWO010000462.1 GCA_016649925.1 Actinomycetales bacterium | reverse complement strand
GTCGTCCTCGTCGTCCTCGTCGTCCTCGTCGTCCTCGTGCGGCTCGTAGCCGATCTGTGGGGCCGACTGCGTCAGGACCTCGGGCTCACCCACGGGATCTGGCTCGCCGTGGTGCGCGTCGTCCTGCTCGTCGTCCACCTCCGCCGGGGTATCCCGCCCGAGGTCAGAGTCCAGTCCCAGGTCACGCTCCGGTTCGACGTCAGGTGCGGCCTCGAGTTCCGCGTGGACGGCAGGTTCCGACACGAGCAGCGTCTCGGGCGCGAGGTCCGCGTCAGCCTCGAGCTCCGGCTGGGCATCGGGCTTCACCGGCAGGTCGGCGACGTCCTCGACGGGCTGCGGCTCGGGGACGTCGACGGACTCCACCTCCACCGCGTCGCCGCCGCCGTCCTCGTCGGGCGCATGCAGCTCGTCGTCGGGCACATGCAGCTCGTCGTCGGGCGCATGCAGCTCGTCGTCGGGCGCATGCAGCTCGTCGTCGGGCGCAGCGGACGCAGGCTCGGCGTCGGCCTCCTCCGCGATCTCCAGCAGCTCGGGGTCCGGACCACCGATCGGCTCGGCCGGCACCATCGGCGGGGCGACAACGTCGGGGGCGGCGATCTCGTCCAGGACGGCGATCTCGTCCAGGACGGCGATCTCGTCGGCCGGCGCACCGTCGGCGACCGACCCAGCGGACCCGGAGGAGTCCCGGCCCACGACGCCGGCGCTCTCGTTGCGGGCGCCGGCGGTGGTCCGGTCCAGCCAGTCCAGGGCGAGCCAGCGCACGCCCGAGCGGTCGGGTGCGGTCTCCGCAAGCACGGCGACGGGCCCGCCGCCGAGGCCGGGCAGGAACGCGGACGGATCCGCCTGCGCCCAGGGCACGAGGACGAAGGCGCGCTCGTTGGCGAGGGGGTGCGGGAGGGACAGCTTCGGGTCCGAGGAGGAGACGCCGTCGTACATGATGATGTCGACGTCCAGCGTCCGCTCGCCCCACCGCTCCTGGCGCTGGCGCCCGTGCTTGGTCTCGAGGGCGTGCACCATCTCGAGCAGTCCGAGCGGGGAGAGCGTGGTGGTCGCGAGGACCACGGTGTTGAGGTGGTCGGGCTGCGGCACGGCGTCCGGCTGGAGCACGGCGGCGGTGCGGGCCAGCGGGGAGACGGTGCGGATCGTGAACTCGGGCAGCTCGTCCATGTCCTCGATCGCCGCGCGCAGGGTGGCGCGCACGTCGCCGATGTTGCCACCGAGCGCGAGCACCACGTCCACCGGTGCGTCCCGCTCGGCGCTCAGCGGGTCACTCCCGGCGTCCGCACCCGGCCGCTCCTCTGGGGCGGGCACACCCTCGTCAACGCCGGCCACCGGGATGGCGGCGGCCCCCGGTGCGGCCGCCGCCATCACCGGGACAGACGGCGCGCCGGCAGGCCCGACGTCGTCCCCCATCAGGGGGACGCCGGCAGCCTCGGGCCGGGAGTCCGCGGCACCAGCATGGGAAAAACCGCCACGGCGGATCGTCACCTGGACATCGGTGAACGGCACTCCGACCGGAGCCTCCGGCTTGTGCACCGTGACCTCGACCTCGACCACGCGGGGCTGGGCGAGGGCGACGTCAGCGATGCGGGCCGCAAGCGTCTCGATGAGGTTCACCGGCTCGCCCTCGAGGACGTCGACCACGCCGCGAGCGACCACGGCGTAGTTCACCGTCGCGGTGAGGTCGTCCGAGGCGGCGGCCTCACGGGTGTCCACGTGCATGAGAACATCGGCGAGGAACGTCTGACCGTCCCGGCGCTCCTCATCCAGCACGCCGTGCCGACCCACGCCACCCAGCCCGATGAGGCGGATGACGTCGAGCCCCTGCAAGTCCTCGGGGTGGTTCATGGTTTCCCTTCTCCACGACACGTGCGGGTGCAGGTGCGGGTGCAGGTGCTGGTGCAGGTGCTGGTGCGGGTGCAGGTGCAGGTGCTGCTAAGCATGTCTTGCCCCACGCCAGGCCTGGGCCACGCGGACGGCGTCGACGGACCCGGCGACCTCGTGCACGCGCACACCCCACACGCCCTGCGCCGCGACGAGGGCGGTGATGGCGGCGGTGGCCCGGTCACGGAAGGTGGGCAGCGACTCGGCCCCGGCACGGGCGAGGAGGTCGCCGAGGAACCGCTTGCGCGAGGCCCCGATGAGCACGGGGAAGCCGAGCGCCATCAGTTGTTCCAGGTCGGCGAGGAGGCGCCAGTTCGCATCGGTGTCCTTCGCGAAACCCAGGCCCGGGTCGAGGATGATGCGCTCGCGCCGCACCCCCGCGGCGACGAGGACGTCGACCCGCTCGAGCAGCTCGGCGCACACGTCCGCCGTGACGTCGGTGTAGCGGGTGAGCGTCGACATGATGTCGGAGTGCCCGCGCCAGTGGCTGAGCACGTACGGGGCGTCCCGCTCCGCGACCAGGGCCCCCATCGCGGGGTCCGCGAGTGCTCCGGAGACGTCGTTGACGATGGAGGCTCCGGCGTCGAGCGCGGCCGCTGCGACCTCCGCGCGCATCGTGTCCACGCTGATGCGGGCACCGGCGGTGGCGAGGGCTTCGATCACCGGGATGACGCGGGCGAGCTCCTCCGCGGGCTCGACACGCACGGCACCCGGCCGGGTGGACT
>JAENWO010000307.1 GCA_016649925.1 Actinomycetales bacterium | reverse complement strand
CGGCGCCGGTGAGCAGCAGCGCGACCGCAGCCATCACGGCCGTGGTCGCCGCGTCCTTCGGTGTCCACGGCCTGTCGTCGCTCTCGACCACGTCTGCCACGGCCTCGACGATGTCGTCGTAGACGCGGTGCTCGGCGTCGTCGGCTCCCGCCGTCAAGGTGAGGACGTCGCCGTCGGAGACACCCTGAGCCTGCAAGCTGCGGGCCGAGTCGAGCCGCGCCCCGTCCGCCCGCAGCAGCCGGTACCCGCCGTACACGGTGGCAGGGTCGAGAAGGTTGAGGGTGCGGGCCAGACCGGGGACCAGCTCGGCGACCGGAACGCTGCCCGGGGCCCCCACGTCCAGACGCCGGTCGCCTGCGATCACGGAGACCCGCACGAGTTGGCCGAGGGCGTGGTCGCTCGTGGTCAGGTCAGTCATCCGCTTCCTTCTGCCGGGACAGTGCGCAGTCCGCGCTTAGCATAGTGACGCAGCCGAACCGGGTGGGGAACCGATCGCCCGGCCTCCCGCTGGGGACTTCTCCCCATGTACGCCTTCCGCGCAGCCTGCTTAGTGTGGAACCAGTCACCGGGTATCGGTGACGACCGCCACCGCACAGGTGGCATTCGGGTGGCCCGAGGGGGCCGTGAACGTGGAGGTGACTGTGGGAAACGAAGTTTCAGCAGCTGATGGCGCACTCGCACGGGGTGCGAAGATCGTCTCGGAGTCGAAGGTCGCGCTGACCGGTGAGATCTCGTCGATCGAGGGCAAGCTCGCCAGCATCGGGTCCTCGTGGCAGGGCCAGTCCGCGACGGCGTTCGTGGGGCTCATGGAGCGCTGGCGTGCCGACGCAAAGAAGATCACCGACAACCTCGACGCGTTCGAGCAGAACCTGATCGCGTCGCAGAGCACCTACACCGCCGCCGACGACGTGAGCACGGCAGGCTTGAACCGTCTCCAGAGCCGTCTCGGCTGACAAGGAAGAGTGAACTGATGACTTTCAAGGCCAACTTCGGCGGCATCGCGACCGCGAGCAGCGACATCGGCACCGCGGCGAACAACCTCGAGCAGAAGCTCAACGACATGGACTCCCAGCTCCAGGCCCTGCGCTCGGACTGGACGGGTGAGGCAGCCGAGTCCTACCAGCGCGCCAAGACCGCCTGGACCACCGCCATCAGCGACATGAAGGTGCTGCTGTCGGAGATCGGTTCGCAGGTCGGTCAGGACGGCCAGGACTTCCAGGCCGGCGACAACCGCAACGCGCGTCGTTTCGACTGATCTCCACCGACCGAACCGGCAGTCGTGACGGTCGCGCCGAAGCCCGACGGGTTTCGGCGCGGGCCGCCTTTGCTGCCCGTGACAACCCGCCCGTGATGACGAAGGAAATGACATGGTGACAGGAACGGTCGAACTCACCCCCGAGGTGGTCAAGGCTCGGCTGACGGCCCTGGAACAGCTCGTGGACGACCTCGACCTGCTCTTCCACCCGTTGCGTCAGGTGAGGCAGCGGCAGGACTCCTCCACCTGGACCTCGGTGGGCAACTGCCAGAGGTTCGCGATGCGGTACTCGCAGGAGGTCGGCAAGCTCGACGAGGCCCTCGGCGGAGCCCGGGCGCGTGTCAAGGTGCTCCAGAAAGCACTGAGCGAGAGTGCGCGCACCACGATGGAGCGCGACGAGGACGTCCGCGAGCGCTTCCTCGCTCTCGACAGGCGACTGGCCGATGCGCCCAAGGCGACCGGTTCGCCGGACACGACCACCCAGGCCTCGGACGGCCCCTACCGGCCGAGCGCGGACTCCACCGGAGGCGGCGGAAGTTGGTGACCCGCCGCAGCCAGGCGCGCGCCCGCGCCCTCGCCGTCGGAGCGGTCCTCGGCATCGGCTCGGTCCTCGCGCTCGGCGCGTCGGCCGGCGGGGTGACGGACCTCACCGATGGGGGGCTCTGGTACTACACCTCGACCCACATGGACGAGGTGCACCAGCGCACCACGGGTGAGGGCATCACGATCGCGGTGCTCGACACCCCGATCAACCCAGACCTCGCCACGCTGCAGGGCGCCGCCCTGCAGACCGAACCGGACATCACGTGCCCGGACGGCACCGTCGTGGCGTCCACGACTACCGAGGACATCGCGAAGCACGCCTCCGGCATGGTCGAGATCATCATCGGGAACGGAGCCGACATCGGCGGGCGGCCGGGGCCGCGTGGTATCGCCCCGGACGCCACCGTCCTGCACTTCGCCGTCAACAACGGCGCCGATACCGTCATCTGCGAGCGCAGCCCCCGGGACGCCGAGGCCATCCGTGCGGCTGTCGCCGAGGGTGCGGACATCATCAACATGTCCTACAGCGGCACGTTCAGCGAGGACATGGCGTCGGCCATCGCCGAGGCGTACCGCGCGGGCGTCGTCGTCGTGACGGCCGCGCCGAACTACGGCACCGGGATGAACTGGCCCGCCCTGGCCAACGGCGTGATCACCGTCGAGGAGGCCGACGCGTCCCAGAACATGGACGACCCGGTGGTCGACCCGCTGCTGACGGTCGTCGCCCCGGGCAGCGACTTCCTCAGCACCGGCTTCGCCGACGGCGCCTGGGACGGGACCACGCTGACGTACGGCACCTCGAACGCAACGGCGTTTACCTCCGCCGCCCTCGCGCTCGTGTGGTCCGCCTACCCCGACGCGACCGCCAACCAGCTCATCCAGACCCTCATCCGCAACACCGGGACGTCGGACCACGAGCTCGGTCGGGACAACCGCCTCGGCTACGGGTTCGTCTCCGTCCCGCACATGCTCGAGCACGACCCCGCCGAGTACCCCGACGTCAACCCGCTGCTGCGCGACGGTGAGGACGTCTGGCCCCCGCTGGCGGAGGTCACGGGTGATGCCGGGCAGGGCAGCCAGCCGTCCGCCGACGCCACCGGCACGGCACCGGTCGACGAGGTCAGCCCCTCGCCGGTGGCCCTCCTCCCCTTCATCGCCGCCGGGTTGGCCGTGATCGGCACCGTCGTCGCGGTCATCGTCGCCTCCACCCGCAAGAACAGGCGTCAGCAAGCAAACGGTCCGCCTCCGAACCAGCACCACCAAGGGATGTGACATGGGTACCTACACCGAACAGCTCGAGCAGATCGCCGGCCTGAGCGAGGACAAGCTCGCGCAGTCGGAGCTGGACTCCCTCGAGATCACCGACACCGGCCGCACACTGGACCAGATGGCGACCAGGCTGCGCACCATCGCCTCGGACCCCGGTATCCGGGGCGAGGCCGGAGACGCGGCGTGGACCGCCCTGGCGGACCTGGCCACGGTGTTCAACACGCGCGCCGACGAGCTGACGCAAGCGAGCACCGGGTCGTACGACGCCCGGTACGCGCTGCGGAACGCCCGCTTCGCGTACGAGGAGCTGCCGCCGGCCGAGCTGGACTGGTGGCAGAAGGCGGCCATCACGGCGGCGGGCACCGCCGGTGGGATGGTGATCCTCGGTCCGTTGGGTGCGGTGACCTCCGGCGCGGCCACGAGCTTCTGGCTGAACCAGTGGGACGAGCGTCGTGAGGCCGCCGCCAAGGCTGCGGTCGACGAGCTGAACGGTGAGATGGCGGCGGCCGAGAACCGTCTGCCGGACGTCGGGGTCAGCGAGAACAGGCCCGGCGGCCCCGGCGACAGTTCCATCGGGACGACGAACCCGAACGGCCCAGGAACCCCCATGACGCCGTACAGCCCGGTCACCGGTGACGGCTCCAGCGGTGGTGGGTCCACGGCGTCCGGCGGGTCGACCGCTGGGGGTGATGGCTCCGGCTCGCTGTCGCCGGACATGGACGGGGTCGGCCCCGCCGCGCCGAACGACTCGGGCTCGGATGGCCCCGGCTACCCGAATTACCCCGGAGGGCCCGGCTATCCCGGGAGTGGGGGATATCCGGGCGATCTCGGCCACCCGGGCTCTCTCGACCCGAGCATGCCCGACGACCCGAATCGCCCGGACACCTCCGCGGACGGCAGCGTCGACGGCATCATCCCCGGCGGAGGAGGCTACGGCGGCGGTAGTGCCGTCGGCGCGAGCTTCGGTGGCGGGGCGATGGCCGGCGGCCTGGGCGTCG
>JAENWO010000385.1 GCA_016649925.1 Actinomycetales bacterium | reverse complement strand
TATCCTCACGCACCTCCGGCGCGGTGCGCTGGAGTACTGCGTGCTCGCCTCGCTGCGGGAGGGAGAGTCCTACGGTCTGGACATCGCCCGCAGGCTCACCGGTGACGGCGTGCTGATGGGAGGTGAGGGCACGCTCTACCCCCTGCTCGCCCGTCTTCGCAGGGCCGGCCTCGTCCAGACGAGCTGGCGGGAGTCCACCGCCGGCCCTCCGCGCCGCTACTACGCGATCACGCCCGACGGCGAACGTGCCGTCAAGACCTTCATCCGGGCCTGGCAGCCCTTCCGCACCGCAGTCGAGAACACGATAGGAGAGCACCGATGACCGCCATACAGGATCGCATCGCCCGGTACCTCGATGACCTCAGCCGGATGCTGTCCGGGGGCGAGCCGAGCGAGCGGGCCGAGGTGCTCGACGCGGTGCGCGAGCACATCGACACCTCGATCGCCGACCTCGGGCACGCCCCGAGCGAGACCGAGCGGGACCGCATCCTCGGTGAGCTCGGGACGCCGGGCGCGGTGGCCGCCGAGGCCCTGGCGGGTCAACCGTTCCCCGACCAGGCGCCGATGGCGCCGGCCGGTCCGGGTGCAGCGGTGATGTACGCGCCGCCCCCTCCGCCCGTCCTCACCCGCACCTGGGTGCCGGCCGTGGCGGTCCTCCTCATCGCCGTCGGCGCGATCTTCGGCATCCTCGTCCTGCCCCTGGGCCTCCTGCTCGCCGGGATCATCGTGGTCTGCGCCTCCCCGCTGTGGACGCCGCTGGAGAAGGTGCTGGGGGCGCTGATCGCCCCGCTCTGTATCGTTCCCGCGCCGTTCTGGGGACTGCTGGCGTTCCGGGTCTCGTCCGGCGAGGAGGCCGCCCTGAACGCCTGGGCCGTCATCATCCCGGCGCTGCTCATCGCCGGTCTGGCCATCCTCGTCCTGCTCTGGGTCCGCGGCTCCCGGCGCGCCGCCGAGCTGGACCGGCTCCGACACGGCAACCAGGCCTGAGCCGCCGGCCACGGTGTCGCTCAACACCGCTCCGCGCGGCCGATCGGCGAGCGTAGGAACAGCAAGCTCACTCAGGTCGGAACGTCGAGTGCTGGCGATTTCGATCAAATCTCACATAGTGAGCGGAATTGCCAGCACTCGCGTGCCCCGGGGGGCGACGGCGTGCCCGCCGGCTCTGTGCAGGGGATGCGTTCAGGCGACGGGGAGGGGATGGCCGGCGCGGAACTCTGCGACGAGGTGGGCCACGACGACGTCCAGCGCCCCGTCGTGGTTCGCCGCCACCTCCCGCTGCCGCTGGTAGGAGGCGCCGAGCCGGATGATGTCGCGCACCGCCTCGAGGTCCTCGGTGCAGCCCAGGTCGCGGGCCACCGGGCCGAGCTCGGTCACCAGGCGGTCCAGCGACTCGGTGACGAGCTCCTCCTTCCCAGCCTTGTCGAGGATCACGATGGCCTCCATGCCGTACCGGGCGGAGCGCCACTTGTTCTCGGTGAGGAACCACGGGGAGATCGTCGGCAGCCTCTCGCCGCCATCGATCATCCGGGAGAAGTGCTCCACGAGGCAGTGGGTGAGAGCGGTGACGGCGCGCAGCTCGGCCCGGTTGGAGATCCCGTCGCAGATACGCATCTCAAGCGTGCCGAAGCGGGGGGAGGGACGCAGGTCCCAGCGGATCTCGTCGAACTCGTCGATGACGCCGGTGTGCAGCATGTCGTCGACGTAGTGCTCGAGCCCTGCCCAGTCCTGGATCGAGGTGAACGGGAGCCCCGCCGTCGGCAGCTGCTGGAAGAGCAGCGCGCGGTTCGAGGCGTACCCGGTGTCCCGGCCGTCCCAGAACGGTGACGACGCCGACATCGAGAGCAGGTGCGGGTAGTACGTGAGCAGCGCACCGAGGATCGGCAGGACCTTCTCCCGGTCCTCGATGCCGACGTGGACGTGCACGCCGTAGATCAGCATCTGCCTGCCCCACCACTGCGTCCGCTCGATGAGCGTGGCGTAGCGGGCCTTGTCCGTGACCTTCTGGTTGCCCCAGTGCGCGAACGGGTGGGTGCCAGCGCACATCAGCTCCACCCGCAGCGGGTCGGTGATGCCTCGGACCAGCTCGATGCTGTCCTCCAGGTCGTCCATCGCTTCCGAGACCGTGTGGCACACCCCCGAGACGATCTCCACCGTGTTGAGCAGCAGCTCCTGGCGGATCGTGGGGTGCTGGGAGCCGTCCGCCGGGTTCACCGCGTCCAGCACGGTCTGGGCCACCTGACGCAGGTCCCCGCTGTCGGAGTCGACCAGCGCGAGCTCCCACTCCACCCCCAGGGTGGAGCGCTGCGAGGGTGCGAACTCGATCGTCACGGACGCCATCTTGCACCCTCAAGGTGGTCCACGCCCTGCTGGGGCCGGCGTTCTCAGAGCGGCTCGACGACGATCACGCTCTGCTTCCCCCGCAGCCGGGTCAGCACGATGGTCGCCTCCGCGTGCCCGCGGAGGGCGAGCTGCTGGCGCAGCAGCTCCGGCACGACGGCGGTGCCTCGTTTTTTGACGGTCAGTCGCCCGACGTCTCGGGCCCGCAGGTAGGCGCGCAGCCGCTTCAGCCCGAAGTCGAGCGAGTCCAGCACGCGGTAGCCGGTGGCGAACGGGGTGTCGTGGTGCGTCGCGGTGGTGATGTACGCGATGGAGGGGTCCACCAGGGTGCCGGCCAGGTCTTCCGCGACCCGGGCGACGAGCCCGGACCGGATCACCGCGCCGTCCGGCTCGTACAGGTAGGCGCCGAGGTGGCCGGTGGGTGCCTGGTCCGGGCGTGCGTCGGCGTCCCCGGCCCAGGTCAGCAGGTGGTGGCCCGAGCCCCGCAGCAACAGGGCGCTGCGCCCCGAGCCCTCTGGGGCGAGGGCGCCGAACCAGAGCCCGGCCTCCACCACGGCGCCGTCGACGCTGACCCACTGGGCGTGCGTCTGCGAGGGCAGCGCCGTGTACGGGATGCCCGGGCCCACCTTCAGGCCGAGGTTCGGGATGCGCTCGCGCAGTGCGAGCAGCGAGTCCAGGTCGGGGGAGTACGCCGACGGGTCGAACACGCGGTGGCCGGAACGGGTGCGGCGGGCGGGGTCGGCGAAGAGAGCGTCCACCCCCTCCGCGACCGGGTCGAGGGCCATCGCGTCGCCGTGGCGCACCTGGGCGTGGGGGAAGTGGCGCAGGTTCACGGTGGCGAGGGCCGCCGTCGTCTCGTCCGCCTCGATGGCCAGGACGGGAACGCCGAGGCCGGCCAGGGCCATCGCGTCGCCGCCCAGGCCGCAGCCCAGGTCGGCCACCCGCTGGGCGCCGGCGTCGGCGT
>JAENWO010000211.1 GCA_016649925.1 Actinomycetales bacterium | reverse complement strand
ACCCCGCGGGCCTGCGGGCCCGGACTGCGGCCGTCGTGCTCTCGCTGGTCGCCGGCACCACCCGCGAGCAGGGCACGTCCAGGCTCGACGTCGCCGCCGACTGGCTCGCCGACGCCGAAAGCACCCTCACCACCGAACCTCGATAACCCACGAACCAGCTCCGCCGACGGCGGACGCGGGCAAGGAGAAGGACGCATGAACAAGCGCACTGCATGGATCGTGACCGGAGCCCTCGGAGTGATCGGCGTCGCCGGCGGGGCGCTCGCCGCCTCGGCCGACCTCGGCGACACCGACCTTGGCGACGGCGTCAACGTCAACGGCACCATCGACCCGACGACCTCGGCGGCGCCTAGCGTCACCCCGGAGCCCACTGGGTCCGTGGCAACGGACCCCGCCACCGTCGACCCGGGCAGTGCCGTGACGGCCGTGTCCGTCCCGACCCCGGCGGTGCCGGTGCCTGCCCCGGCGGTGCCGGTGTCCGCATCCAGTCCCGTGGCGCCGGACGACCCGGCCTCCGCCCAGAGCGCCGCATCGGCCGGCTCGGGCGACTGACCCACCGACCCTGGCGACACCTCACCCGGGGACAGCGACGCCGGGCGGCACAACGCGTGCCGCCCGGCGTCGTGTTGTCCGCGGCCGTCCCCGGGCTCGTGGTTGGTGAGAGACCTCTCATCCTCGCCTCCTTCGTCTCTCATGTGGCGGCGGGAACCTGTTTCTTGTCAATGAGAGGACGTCCCGTCCGCGGGGCGGCTCAGGAACGAAGGAGAAGATCATGAACAAGCGCACCGCATGGATCGTCACCGGAGCCCTCGGCGTGATCGGCGTCGCCGGTGGGGCGATCACCGCCGCTGCTGACGTGAACGACGACCCCACGGCTCCCGGGGTGAGCATCAACGAGGTCAGCTCGTCGGCGACCCCGTCGGCCTCCTCGCCCGCGGCTCCGGCCCAGACGACCCCGGCCCAGACGACCCCGGCCCAGACGACCCCGGCCGTCGACCCTGTGACCACCGACGCCGGGAGCGCTGTGACGGCCGTGACCGCGATCTCCGCCGTGAGCCCGGCGGCCTCCCCGGTCAGCCCGGTCTCCGCGCCCAGCCCGGTCTCCGCGCCCAGCCCGGTCTCGGCCCAGAGCCCCGCTTCGCCCGCGAGCGCCGCGTCGGCCCCCTCGGCCGGCTCCGGCGACTGATCCACCGCTCCGGGCGGACCCTCGCCGGGAGCAGCGACGCCGGGCGGCACCACGCGTGCCGCCCGGCGTCGCTGCTGTCCGCGGCCGTCTCCGAGACCCTCGGCCCCTCTCGGGGCGGGCCGCCGCATCAGACCAGGCGGTAGCCCATCCCACGCACCGTCTCGAAATGGTGGGCGCCGAGCTTCTTGCGCAGGTAGCGCACGTAGACGTCCACGACGTTCGAGCTCGGGTCGAAGTCGTAGCCCCAGACGCGGGAGAGTAGCTGTTCGCGGCTGAGGACCTGGCCGGGATTGCGCAGGAACGTCTCGGTCAGGGTGAACTCCCGGGCCGACAGGTCGACCTCCCGGCTCTCCACCCGGGCCCGCCTCGTGCGCAGGTCGAGCGAGAGGTCGCCATGGGACAGCACGGTCGGGTCCGCCGCTCCGGTCTCGCTGCGCAGCCGCAGCCGGACCCGCGCGAGCAGCTCCTCGAAGCGGAACGGCTTCGCCATGTAGTCGTCGGCCCCGCTCTCCAGCCCGGCGACCGTGTCGGTGACCGAGCTCCGGGCGGTGAGGATGATCACTGGCATCGTGATGTTCATCGCCCGGATCCGGTGCAGCACCGTGAACCCGTCCCGGTCGGGCAGGCCGAGGTCCAGCACGAGCAGGTCGAAGTCCCCCGTGCTGGCCAGGTCGATCGCCTCGCGGCCGGTGCCCACCGTCGTCGGGGAGTACCCCGCGGACCGGAGTCCCTTGGCGATGAAGGAGGAGATGCGCTCCTCGTCCTCGGCGATCAGGATCTGGCTCACGGGGTCTCCTTGAGGGTGTGCTCCGGCGCGGGACTGGCCTCGCCATCACGTGCGTGCGGGCCCGGGCGGCCGCCGTCGGGCGTCTTGGCGTCGTTGGCGACCACCGCCGGACGGAGCGGCTCGTCTGCGTCCCGACCGGCGTCGTCGTCCTCCGTCATCGGGAGGATGAGAAGGACCGTGGTGCCGTCGCCGAGGGTGGAGTCGACCTCCACCCTCCCCCGGTGCGCGGCCGCGATCGAGCGGACGATCGTGAGCCCGAGACCGGAGCCCTCGACTCCCGGCTGGAGGCGCTCGAAGCGGTCGAAGACCCGGTCCTGGTTCGCCGCGTCGATGCCGACGCCCTCGTCCCTGACCCACAGGTAGAGCTCGCCGGCGCGCACGGCACTACCGAGGGCCACCGTGGAGCCCGCTGCCGAGAACTTGACGGCGTTGGATGCGAGCTGGAGCAGGGCCTGGGTGAGGCGCTGGGGGTCCACCTCCACGGTGACGTCCGCGAGCTCGTCCAGCACCCAGCGCCGGTCGCCGAGCGGACCGGCCTTCGTGAGCACCTCGTCGGTAAGCAGCGCCACGTCAGTGGGGCGCCGGATGACGAAATCGGGCCGGCGGGCCTTGGCCAGCGTGACGAGATCCTCCACCAGCAGGCTCATCCGGTCCACCTCGTCGAGCGCGAGGTCCTTCGTCGCGGCGGTGTCGGTCGGGTCGGCGGGGTCCATCAGCTCGAGGTGCCCGCGGACGATGGTCAGCGGCGTCCGTAGCTCGTGCCCGACGTCGTCGAGCAGCTCGCGCTGGGACGTGAACGACTCCTCGAGCCGGTCGAGCATCCCGTTGACCGTTTCCGTGAGCACCGCCAGGTCGTCGTTGCCCATCACCGGGATGCGCCGGGACAGGTCCGAGGACGAGATCTCCTGCGCGGTGGAGCGCAGCAGCTTGATCGGCTCGAGCAGACGTCCGACAGTGAACCAGCCGACGACGGCGATCGCCAGGATCGCGCCGAGCGCGACAAGCACGTAGGAGCGGTAGGACTCCGCGAGCGCGGCGTGCTCCGCGCCCCGGTCGACGGCGAGCACGAGGGCGCCCGCCTCACCCGGCGGCGTCGTCGTCAACGGGACGACCACCACGCGGTAGTCCGCCGTCTCGGTCGTCACCCGCCGGATCGTGGCCGAGGCGCGCGAACTGGCGTCGGCCACGGCGGCGACCAGGTCGACGTCGTCCTCCAGGCGCAGCCGGACGGTGGTCGGCAATGTCCACGCGATCTCGCTCCCGACGAGGGCGAACATGCCCTCGTTGGGCGAGGGCACGGTGCGCTGCAGCGCGATCTTGAGGAGCTCACGCACGTCGGTGAACGCCTCACCCGTGCTGGGGTCGACGCCGTCCCTGGCGAGTGTGCGGAACTCCTCGACGCTGCGTTCCAGGGAGTCGTCCAGGCGCTGGTCCAGTCGGCTTCGCTCCAGCCCGTATGCCGTCGCTCCCGCCACCACGAGAGCGAGTGTCGTCAGCGCGATGACAGCCGCGAGCACCCGGGTGCGCACGCTCATGCGAAGGCCCGCGCCCGGCGGGCCGGCGTCAGCCGTCATCGTCGGTCTCGCCGTCACCATCGGTCTCGCCGTCACCATCGGTCTCGCCGTCACCATCGTCACAGTCGTCGTCGTGGGTGCCGCCCCCGCGGCCGTCCGGGGCGGGAGGGAGCGGCTCGACGTTCGCAGCGGTCTCAGACTCCGACTCCGACGGCGGACGGGACTCCCCGGGTGAGGTGCTCTCCTCCGCGCCCGACGTGCCGGGGAAGAGACTCACGTCGACGGGGTCACCCACCGGGCGTTCGCCGTTCCCACCGGTGATCCCGACGTAGGTCGAGACCGAGCCGATCAGTAGGAGGACCGCGATGAGCCCGACGGTCAGGGGACCGGGAAACCTCCGACTCCAACGGCTCGACATCGGCCCAGTATCCCCTACCCGGTTCCGCTCCGGGGGGTGCTCGGACAGGGCAGGCGCACCCGGTTCGACCGAACGCGGTCGCCTCCCGTACACTCGTCGGTGGTGGTTGACGTCCGCCATGCTGGACTGTGCCCTCGAGTAGGGTGTTCGGGACCGGCACCCAGACGTCGGCAGCCGCGAAGGGCAGTGGCGCAATTGGTAGCGCACCGGTCTCCAAAACCGGCGGTTGTGGGTTCGAGTCCCTCCTGCCCTGCACAGCGGGCCATGACAGACAACACCGGTGGGAGTTAGGGAACAACTGTGAGCGATTCCACGAACGCGACGTCGGGCGAGCCCGACCGCGTGAACCGTGGTCCCGCCACGCAGCCCGAGAGCTCATCGGAGGAGGCGCTGCCCGCGGACGGCCCCGGCCAGCCCGACGAGGCTGGTGAGGACGTCATTGACGCCGCCGAGGAGGAGTACTCCGAGGAGGACGCTCTCGACGAGGACACCTTGGACGAGGACGCTCTGGACGGGGACGCTGACCTCGAGGCGGACGCCGAGCCGGTTGCGGCGGGTGCGAAGGCGACCATTCGTGCGCAGCGGTCCGGGACGCCGTCGGGCACCAAGCCCCGCACGTCCGTGACGAAGCAGGGCAAGCCCGCGGCCAGGCCGAAGGGCAGGCGCGAGGAGAAGCGCGGACTCTTCGCCCGGATCGCCATCTTCGTTCGGCAGGTCATCGCCGAGGTGAAGAAGGTCGTGCGGCCGACGAGGTCGGAGCTGTTGACCTACGTCGCCGTCGTGCTCGTCTTCGTTCTCGCGGTGATGGCATACGTGGGCGTGCTCGACTTCGCCTTCGGCAAGCTGGTGCTCTGGACGTTCGGAAGCTAGGCATCGCGTTCGTACCGGGTGGTGCGAACATCCCAGCATGACTACACATCAGGAAAGCAGGTCAGGACGTGTCTGAAGAGACCCGCGACGTGGATGAGACGACCGAGGTCGACCTCGCCGTCGAGAGTGCGGACAGCCCGGACTCGGCCGACAGCACGGACTCGGCGGACAGCACCGACTCGGCGGACAGCCCGGACTCGGCCGACAGCACCGACTCGGCGGACAGCCCGGACTCGGCCGACAGCACCGACTCGGCGGACACTGCCGACGACGCGGACACTGCCGACGACGCGGACACTGCCGACGACGCGGACACTGCCGACGACGCGGACACTGCCGACGACGCGGACACTGCCGACGACGCGGACACTGCCG
>JAENWO010000523.1 GCA_016649925.1 Actinomycetales bacterium | reverse complement strand
TCGCTCGAGCTCCTGGCGGCGACACTGACGACACCGTGGCTGTTCATGGTGACGCTCGTCGCGATCGGCGCCACCTGTCTCACCTACCTCACCGCCAGCAACACGCTCGTGCAGACGAGCGTCGACCCCGACATGCGCGGACGGGTCCTGTCCCTCTACGTGCTCATCCTGCTCGGCGCGCAGGCGGCCTCGGGGCTGGCCATCGGCTGGGTGTGCGAAAACCTCGGCGCCCAGGCCGGGCTCGCGGCCTGCGCCGTCGGGCCTCTCGTGGGCTCTGTCATCCTCGCCATCGTGCTCGCCCGTCGGGGGGACCTGCACGCGGTGCTCCGGCTGCGGGGGCGGCCCGGGCGCGGCTTCGTCTACCTGGTCCCGCGCGGTCACTGAGCGACGACGTCGAGCCCGCCTCGGCGGAAGCGGTGCTACTCGAGGTGGACCTGGCCCGGCGCCTTGTCCGGCCGCCAGCCACGCCACCGGGGGTGGCGCAGCCGGCCACCCGGCGTCCATTCGCCGAACTCCACCTCCGCCACCCACGTCGGCGTGATCCAGCGCGCGTCGCGGGCATCCGACGCCGGGACGTCTTCCACCGGTGAGGTCTTGCGCCCCACGGCGGCGAACCGGCCCACCCAGTCCTTCGTCTCCTGCTCGCTGAAGCCCGTGCCGACGCGACCCACGTAGCGCAGGCCCCCGTCGTCGGGCACCCCGAGGAGCAGCGAGCCGACCCGAGCCTCGCGTTCGCCCTTTCCCGGCCGCCAGCCCGCGACCACCACCTCCTGCGTCCGGGAGTGTTTGATCTTGACCCACGCGCGTGATCGCCGGCCGGGCAGGTAGCGCGCGTCACGACGCTTGGCCATGACGCCCTCCAGTCCCCAGGAGCGGCTCGCGGCCATCGCGTGCTCCAGGTCGCCCTCGAACGCGGGCGGCACCTGGACGAGCGCGTCGGCCGGGACGTCGAGGAGGTCCTCGAGCGCGGTGCGCCGGTCGTCGTAGGACAGGTCGAGGAGGGAGGAGTCGTCCACCTCCAGGACGTCGAAGAGGATGAGGCGCACCGGCCGACGCCGGGCCGCGTTCGCGATGTCCCGCGAGTTCGTCGACTGCATGCGTAGCTGCAGCAAGGAGAAGCTCGGCCGCCCCTGGGCGTCCATGGCCACGATCTCCCCGTCGAGCACGGCGTGCTCGGCGTCGACGTACGCGGCGAGGGCGGCGACCTCGGGGTACTGGGCCGTGGTGTCCTTGCCGCTGCGGCCGAGCAGCCGCACGCGGTCGCCGTCCACCACGGCGATCGTGCGGACGCCGTCCCACTTCATCTCGAATGCCCAGTCGTGATCCGTGTCCAGGCCGGCCGCATTCCCCGCGGTGGCCAGCATGGGCCGGGGCGGTACCGCGCCCTGGCCGGGGGACGACGGCGTCCCGTTCAACGGCGTCCGTTCCGAATGCGCGCGAGGCGGGGCCTTCGCCGCTGAGACGCGCCCCGTCGTCGTCCGCCCCGCCGCCGGCGAGGTCCCGGACCCGGCCCGCTCGGGGTCCATCAGGTGGATGAGCCAGTGGTTGTCCTCCCGGCCCGGCCCGCCGGTGCGGATCAGCGCGAACCGGCTCGTGCGGCCCGGCCCGCCCGGCCCGCCCAGGCCACCGTCCGGGGCTCCGGTCAGGGTGACGATGACCTCCTTGCCCTCGCGCCACTTCTGGATCTGGTAGGTCCCCCAGTCCCAGATCATCATCTCCCCGGCGCCGTACTCGCCCTTCGGGATGGTGCCGTGGAACGTGGCGTACTCCATCGGGTGGTCCTCGGTCTGCACCGCCAGGTGGTTCTTCTTGCCCTCCACGGGTACGCCCTTGGGCAGGGCCCAGCTGACCAGGACGCCCTCGTGGGAGAGGCGCAGGTCCCAGTGGAGCCGTCTGGCGTGGTGCTCCTGGATGACGAACGTGAGGTCCTCGCCGGTCCCGCTGCCGTGGGTAGCCGGCACGGGTTCCGGCGTCCTGCTCGTGTCCCTCTTGGTGCGGTAGACGGCCAGCCTGTCCCGCGCGGCCCGCACGGCCAGCCTGTCCCGCGCGGCCCGCACG
>JAENWO010000444.1 GCA_016649925.1 Actinomycetales bacterium | reverse complement strand
GCACGACGGCCTCCACGCTCGACGACTGTCGCCGGGCGGCCGAGATCGTCGTCCGGGGCCGGATCGAGCTCGACTGGATGGTCTCGGACCGCTACGCCCTCGAGGACTTCGCCGAGGCCATCGGTCGTGCCCAGGACCCGGCCGCGCTCAAGGTCGTCGTCAAGCCCTCTGCGTCACGGAAGGCACTGTGATCATGAAGCCGAGTCTGCTGCCCGTCCACCTCGAAGACGTCCCGAGCGAGACGTTCGTCCGTCAGCTCGGCAAGCTCAAGGAGCTGACGAGCGAGCTCGTCGACTGGCTCGAGCCCGCGCACATCGACCGCCCGGTCCCCGCCGGAACGAGCGCGGTCGTCGTGCCGGACCTCAGCGGTCTGGCGTACCGCATGGTCGAGAAGTTCCGCCGGATCGACCTGCCGATCTTGCTCCTGTCGACCGAGTTCGGCACCGTCCTGATGTGGGACTGGGAGATCCGGGACCACCTGCGCCGCAGGGGCGTCGCCACGATCGCGCCGACGTCCCTGACCGAGTGCGAGGACATCTGCCGCACGCTCGCCATCCAGGAGACCCTCAGGCACTCCTCGATGCTCGCCTACCAGGACGACCTCGGGGCCGGCATGCAGCCGGACATCTTCAAGCGGTTCTACTGGTGGGAGGACGAGTGCGTCCTCGACCTGCAGAAGGCCTTCGGGGTGCGGGTCGAGCGGCGCAGCTTCCGCGAGCTCGCCGCGCGCGCGGCCGCCGTGTCGGACGCCCGGGTCGAGGCCGCCTGGGACCGCCTGTCGGCTCGCACGCCCATCGTCGGCCTGGCCCCCAGGGGGCGGGCGGACGCCCTGCGGCTGTACGTCGCGCTCGGCGACGAGCTCGACGAGACCGGCGACGTCATCGCGGCCGGCATCAACTGCCTGAACGAGTCGGCGACGTCCCCCACGACGCCGTGCCTGGCCTGGAACCTGCTCTTCGAGGAGCGCGGCCTGATGTGGGGCTGCGAGGCCGACCTGACCTCGATGATCACCAAGACGCTGGTGCACAAGTCGCTCAAGGTCCCGGTCATGATGACCAACCTGTACCCCTATCTGATGGGCCAGGCCGCGCTCGAGCACGAGCGCATCCCGTTCTTTCCCCCGGTGGACGAGGAGCCTGAGAACCACGTTCTTGTGGCGCACTGCGGCTTCCTCGGCGTCGTGCCGCAGTCCTTCGCCACCGAGTGGACCTTGCGGCCGCGCGTGCTGGAGATCGTCGACCCGAGCGCCAACGTCATCGATGCGCGGCTCGCCGAGGGCGCGACCACGATCGTCAAGATCGCCAGCGACATGAAGACGCTGGTCGTTGCCCCGTCCGTCCTGACGGGCTACCACCAGTTCAAGAACTCGGACTGCCTCAACGGGGCGGTGCTCCGCGTCGAGGACGGCTACCGCTTCGTCGAGAACCTGCCGTCCCATCACGCGATCCTCGCCACGGGTGACCTGGTGCGTCGCCTCGAGGTGATGTCGAGCGTCCTCGGGCTGGACGTGCTGAAGATCTGACGGCGAGGTGCGCGGCGCGCGGAGGTCGGCGCTGCGGGAGGCGGGGCCCTCGGACCGGGCACCGGGGACGCGGGTCGGAGGTGCCGTCCCGGTGCAGGGCGCACCGGCGGGGAGTGGGAGGGACACAGTTGTCTGAGAGCCGGCAGGAGCGCGGTCGGGTCGTGGAGCTTTTCGACGGGAGGACGCTCGACGGGTGGCACGCGGTGCCGCGGCTGCCCGTCGCCGCCTGGCCCGGGGGACCGGCGCCGGACCCCGGGTCCCCCGAGTACCTGGCGGCGGCGAGCAGCGTCGGCGGGTGGTCGGTCCAGGACGGTGCCATCGTGGGGACCCAGAACCCCGCCGGCTCGGGTCTCGGCGGGTACCTGCTCACGGACGACCGGTACGGCGACTTCCAGCTGACGTTCGAGGTGCGACCGGACTGGCCGGCGGACACGGGCGTGCTCGTGCGGGCCAGCGACCTGGGCGCCCAGGGGTTCCAGGTGCTGATAGACCACCGCAGGTCGGGGGGGATCGGAGGTTTCTACGGCAACGGCATCGGCGGCTTCCACGCCCTCGCCTACGGTGTGGACGTCGCACGGGACGAGTCCGGCCGGCCCGTCGGCCTCGTCGAGGACGACCCGGCCACCACGCTCGAACCTGTCACGGCCGCGAAGCGGGCCCTGCTCTCGTACGCGGCGCCGGCCGGGGAGTTCTTCCGGGCGTGGCGATGGGGCGACTGGAACGAGATGTCCGTGCGCTGCGTCGGCGCGTACCCCGTGCTGACGAGCTGGGTCAACGGGGTCAAGGTCTACGAGGTCGACACCGGTGCGATCTCACACCCGACCTACGACCGTGCGGCCGTCGCGGCGCTGCTCGGCAGGAGCGGGCGGATCGCGCTCGAGGTCCACAACAGCGACGAGCCGATGGGCGCGGACCGCTGGGCGCCCGACGCGGCCGTCCGGTGGCGCAATCTCAGGCTCGAGGGCCTGTAGGCGGCGCACGCCATGACGTCCCGGCGCGGGACACCTGGCGGGGCGCGCCGCGGAAGAACCTCTGCCGCTCCGGACGAGCCCGCGGCGGTCGGGAGCGGTGGCAGATCGAGCAGTGATGACGACGACAGGGAGGGACTGACCGTGACGAGTGCAGTGGACAGTGCAGGGCGGAACGACATCGGCGACGCCGGGCGACCGGCGCGGTACGTGGTGGCGGGGAACGGCTGGCGGGCGGGGTTCTACCTGCGGCT
>JAENWO010000562.1 GCA_016649925.1 Actinomycetales bacterium | reverse complement strand
GTGACCGGGGTCGTGGATCCCGGTGTACACGCAACGCCCCAGGTGCTCCACGAAGCTGCCGAAGGTCCGGCGGTGCACCGGGGCCACTACGAAGGCCGGATCGAGGATCAGCGAGGCGGTGCGCATGGGCTCTCCTTGGGACGTGGTCCCGTGGCCCGCACGGTCGCGCCGGTGGCGGCGTCGCGCGGGCATCTACATCGTTGTATTACAACGATGTACCCGTCCGTTTCGTCGGTCAAGGCGGCGAAGGTCACGGAATGGTCACGATGGCGCGCAGCGCCGGGTCGAGAAGCTGGACTCGCCTCCGCACGGGTCTAGGCGTGCACCCGCGGACGGACGGCCGGCGCCTCGACAACCGTCGAGCCGCGCTCGAGGATGCTGAAGTCCGCGTAGACACGCTGCGGAACATGCTCCGCCGGACGGCTCCTCATCTGCTCGATCAGCAGCCGAACGGCCGTGCTCGCGATCTGCTCGCGGCCGGGGTCCACAGTGGTCAACGACGGGTTGGAGTACGAGCCCTCGTCGATCGCGTCGAAGCCGATCACCGCGACGTCCTGGGGTACCCGCAGACCGCGGACCTGCAGCTCGTGCAGCGCGCCGAGGGCCATCGCGTCGTTCAGGGCGAAGACGGCGTCGGGCTCCGCCCCGTCCTCGAGCAGCCGAGCCATCGCCTCGGCTCCGGTCGCCCGGTGCCACAGACCCGCCTCGCCGAGCAGACGCTCGTCCACCGGGATGCCGGCCGCCTCGAGCGCCTCCTGGTACCCCGCGAGGCGCAGTCCGGCGGAACCGACCACCTCTCCCGGGTGGACCCCGACGACGGCGATCCGTCGGCGGCCAAGGGCGATCAGGTGCTCGGTCGCAGCTCGAGCAGCCTCGACATTCTGCATGGTGACGTGGTCGACGGAGTCGGGGAACATGCGCTCACCGAGCACGACGACGGGGAAGTCGACCCGGAGCAGGTCCTCGTCGCCGGCGCCGAGGGCGAGCGGGCTGAAGATGAGCCCGTCGGTCAGGTGTCGGCGGGCACCCGAGAGCACCTCCAGCTCACGCTCGCGACGACTGCCCGTCTGCTCGATCAGAACGGTCAGGCCCTGGACGTCGGCGGCCTCGATGACCGAGTCGGCGAGCTCGGCGAAGTACGGCAGGCTCAGCTCGGGGACAGCGAGGGCGATGATGCCCGTCCGGCCGGTCCGCAGGTTCCGCGCCGCGACGTTCAGCTGGTAGTCCAGCTCGTCGATGGCCGCAAGGACCCGCGCCCTGGTGGTCTCGCGGATGTACGGGTATCCGTTGACAACGTTCGAGACGGTCTTGATGGAGACGCCGGCGAGCCGCGCGACGTCATGCATCGTCGCTGCCATGCCCGTCCTCCTCTTGCCGCCGACGGCGGTTCTGGGGCCATCACAGCGGTTCCGCCGCCTCGGCGGACCGCCGTGCCAGGCTACATCGTTGTAGACGGGGGATGCGGGACCGTCCTCGGGACCTGGCCGGTTCCGGGCACGCCGGTGGGCCCGGTACGAAACCGGGCCCACCGGGAAGATCAGCACGCCCGAAGGCGCAGGCTCACTTCTTGTTGCGGCGCTGGTGGCGCGTCTTGCGCAACAGCATGCGTTGCTTCTTCATGGCCATGCGCTTGCGGCGCTTCTTGATGACGGAGCCCACGTGTCCTCGCTCAGTTGGGG
>JAENWO010000488.1 GCA_016649925.1 Actinomycetales bacterium | reverse complement strand
GTGCCGCAGGCCCCCATCCAGCTCTCCGGCGCGACGCTCGACCGGACGGTCTCGGTGGACAACGCGCACGACTACTCGTTCTCGGTGGTGGCCGAGAACCGCGCCGGCCGCTCGCCCGCGTCGCCGCAGTCGGCCTCGGTGCGCTCCTTCGGGGCGCCGGGTCAGACCACCGGGGTGAGCGCGGCACCGACCGGCGCGAACGGCCAGGCGCACGTGACGTACTCCGCCCCCAGCGACAACGGGCAGGCGATCTCCCGCTACGAGTACAGCCTCAACGGGGGCGGGGCGCAGTCCCTGCCTGCGAGCGCGGACATCGGTGGCCTCACCAACGGGCAGAGCTACACGGTGCGGGTGCGCGCGTGCAACACCTACTGCGGTGACTGGAGCCCCGGGTCCGCGTCCTTCTCCACCTACGGACCCCCCGGAGAGCCCGCGGTGTCGTCGTCGGCCAACGGTCCGATCGTGACCTTCAACTGGACGCCCCCGAGCGGCAACGGCGCGACCATCACGGAGGTCCGTTACCGGGTGGACGGCGGCGGGTGGCAGAGCGCAGGTGCCGGGAACGGCTCCACGCAGGTCACCGGCGACTGGCAGCAGAACCACACGATCGACGTCTACGTGGTCAACAACTACGGGCAGCAGGGCCCGACGGCGAGCAACAGCCGTCGGGCCGAGGCCGATCCGACCCCGCCCACGAACCCGCAGGTCTGGGTCAGCCGGACCCGTGACGCCAACGGCCAACCCGGTTGTACCCATCCCTCGTGCGCCTTCCTGGACATGCGCTACCAGGACCTTCCGGCCGGGACGTACACGATCACGTTCTACGTGAACGGGGCGGTCTGGCGGAGCTACTCCGCCAACCTGTCAGGCAACGGGACGTACGAGAGCTCGACCTACCGGGGAGGCCCGGGAGAGACGATCCGCGTCACGGCGGACGGGCCGGTCAGCCGCGAGGACACGATCACCTGGCCCAACGCCCCAGCCGGCTGACCCGCTCCCGTCACCTCCACCCGAAAGGCACCGATGACCGCCACGGACACGACCACCGCAGCGATGACCGCCGACCAGGCGGCCTGGTTCGCTCAGACGTTCGAGCGACTCGCCGGGAACGTCTCGCAGGCGATCCTCGGCAAGTCGCACGTGGTGCGGCTGGCGTTCACGTGCCTGCTCAGCAACGGACACCTGCTGCTCGAGGACTTCCCCGGGACCGGCAAGACGTCCCTCGCCCGCGCGATGGCGGCCACCGTGCAGTCCTCGCACAGCCGGATCCAGTTCACACCGGACCTGTTGCCCTCCGACGTCACGGGCGTGACGATCTACGACCAGGACTCGCGCACGTTCGAGTTCCACAAGGGTCCGATCTTCGCGTCCGTGGTACTGGCCGATGAGATCAACCGGGCCTCCCCGAAGACGCAGTCCGCGCTCCTGGAGGTGATGGACGAGGGCCGGGTGACCGTCGACGGCATCCCGCACGAGGTGGGCCGCCCCTTCATCGTGCTCGCCACGCAGAACCCCATCGAGCAGGCGGGCACCTACCGGCTGCCCGAGGCGCAGCTCGACAGGTTCCTGATGCGGACCTCGCTCGGGTACCCGGACGAGGCCGCCACCGTGGAGATCCTCGCCGGGGCCGCCGTGCGGGACCGCACCGCGTCCCTGACCCCGATCATCACCGGCTCCGCGGTCGTCGAGATGGCCGACGTCGCCGCCACGGTGTACGTCGACCCGGCGGTGCTCACCTACGTATCCCAGATCGCGGCGGCGACGCGGCGGGCGCCGGAGATCGCCCTCGGCGTCAGCGTCCGCGGCGCGCTCGCCCTGGTGCGCTGCGCGAAGACGTGGGCCGCTTCCCAGGGTCGTCACTACGTGATCCCGGACGACGTGAAGAAGCTCGTCGAGCCCGTCCTCGCGCACCGCATGGTGCTCGACGCCGAGGCCGAGTTCGAGGGTGGGGACGCCGCGACGTCGCTCGCCCGCATCCTCTCCGAGGTGAACCCGCCGGCCCAACGCGCCGGGGTCTGATCGGTCAGGATGAGCACCCCCGACGGCACGACCCGCACGGTTGCCACCACCGGCTCGGTGACCCGTGTCGTGACCGGCCTGGTGTCGCAGGTGCGACGCAGCACGACGGCGCTCTCCTGGGTCAGCCGGGCCGGCTGGGTGGTGCTCTGTGCCGGGGTCCTGGGACTCGTCGCCGGCAGCAGGTTCGGCTGGGTCGAGCTGCTCATCATCGGCGCCGGCCTGCTGGCAGCCCTGGCGGGTGCGGCGGTGTTCGCGATCGGGCGCCACCCGTATGCCATCACCCTCCGGCTCCGGGAGGGACGGGTCGTGGTCGGTGAGCGCGCGATGGGGGGGATCGAAGTGCGCAACGTGGGGTCCGCGCCGGTGCTGCCCGCACG
>JAENWO010000534.1 GCA_016649925.1 Actinomycetales bacterium | reverse complement strand
CACGACGGCGACGACGACGCCACTCCCCCGCGACAGCGTCCAGGCGTGCTCGACGCCGAGCTGGGCGAACGCCAGCGGCGGCGTGTCCACGAGCGCGGGCCGTTCGGCGTCACAGCTCTGCGACGAGGTCTGGGCCGCCACCGGGGCGGCCAGCGCCACTGGCACCACGCAGCCGAACGCACCCAGGGCCAGGGCGACGGCGGTGCGGAGCCACCTCACGCCCCGTCCTCTCCGAGCTGGCGGGCAGCCGCCTCGACCGTGAGCGTCGGGCCCGTCGGGAAGAGTGCGCCCCAGAAGTACGGGACACGGGCGACGTCGTCCTCGGCGTAGCCGAGCAGAGAGAGGACGTCGGGCTTGTTCGCCGGCACTGGGAAGAGCGTGCCACTCTCGTCGATGACGGCCCAGCCCCCCAGCGTGCCGGAACCGTCGAGCTGGACGACGGCGCCGTGGCCCGCCTCCACGCGCACCGCACCGCCGCTGAGGTCACGCCCGCCCGAGGGCACCATGACACCGGACGGCGCGCTCGCCCCCTCGGGGCTCTGGAGACGGGCGCAGGGCATCTCACCGTCGGGCAGCTGGGCAGCCGCGTCCACCGGCCAGTCGCTCGGGACGAAGCCGCTGGTCCCCGCGATCGTCAGGGACTGCGCCTCCGAGTAGTCCAGGACGCCCACGTCCGCGTCCCCGATGCCCGAACCGAGGGAGTACATCGCGAGCGCCAACGGGGTCAGCGGCACCAGCTGGCTGTCGCCGTCGAACACATACGGGTCCTGGACGTCACCCTGTGCGTTGCGCAGGCGGACGACGGAGCCGACGCCGAACCCGGCGAGGTCGGCGGCGGGCCCGGCCAGGGGGTCGCCGGACCCGGCCATCACGAGCGGCCCGATCGGTGCGCCCTCCTCGAACAGGTTCAGCCACGTGGCGGGCACCCCGACCGGAGAACCGACGTGCAGGGTCAGCTCGAACGTGCTGCTGAGGTCCTCCGCGTCGATCGGGTAGCGGTAGCCGCCGGCGACGTAGTAGTGCTGGCCCTCGACGACCACCAGGGCGCCGGTCGCGGGGGTCACGGGAGCGGCCTGTGACTCGAGCTCGGTCCAGGTGCCCACGTCCGCCGTCGCGCACGAGAGCCACCCGGTCGGGATGAGGTTCGCCGGGGTGGGGAGGGCGTCAGGCGCGCCCTCGATGCCGACGGTGACACCACCGCGCGGCATGCCCGCGATCTGGTCCTCGCTCGCCGTGACGACCTGGAACCCCTCCGGGGACGCGAGCAGCCGGGCGCTGGTGATGTTGTAGACGGGGTGGAGCGTGCCGTTGCGCGCGACGTACCGCGCGCCGTCCTCCTTGATGACGACGAGCGAGCTCTCCTCCCACCCGGCAGGCAGGGTGTCGCCGAACAGCCCGGCGATCAGTGAGCCGACGATCACCAGGACGCTCAGTACCACTCCCGCCACGACACCGCGCAGCGGCTTGGCGGGTTCGAGCTCCCGGCCGCCCGGGGCGCCGCTGACGAAGGCGGTCAGCAGCCGACGTCGGCTGAAGCTCTGCGCAGCGAGGAGCTCCTTCTTCGTGGCCACCGGCTCACACCCACCCGGCGGCGGCGACGGCGAGCGGCAGGAGGGCAGCGAGGCAGGCCAGCTCGGCGGTGTCGGCCAGTCGACCGAGGCGCAGCCGGGGCTTGGGCGAGACGAGGCTCAACCCGATCACGGCCGCCGCCACGATCCCGATCACGATGGTCAGGCCGGTGCGCCAGGCCGGGTGGAGGAGCGCGGCGGAGAGGCCCGTCACGGCGACACCGAGGATCGCGATGGTCATCACCGCGAGCACGTCCGCGCGCGAGTACGTCTCCCGCACGCTGAGCAGCATGCCGGCGTAGGCGAGCACGAGGAGGGCGGTGCCGAACAGCCCGGTGCCGACGACGGCGGGCGTGGCCAGGATCGTCACCATGCCGACGCCGAT
>JAENWO010000210.1 GCA_016649925.1 Actinomycetales bacterium | reverse complement strand
GAGCGGGTCGGACCCTGCGGGCGATAGCCTGCAGCCATGAACTGGCTCAGGAATCCTGCCCATGCCCGCTGGCTGGAGAGCGAGACGGACGCGTTGCTCGGGTTCGCCTCCGGGTCGATGACCGAGGAGGGCTTCGGCTACCTCGACTCCGACGGCGAGCTCGTCGCCTCCGAGGGCAGCCACCTGTGGGGGACGTGCCGGATGATCCACACGTTCGCGCTCGGGGCGCTGCTGGGCCGACCCGGTGCGGCCACGATGGTGGACCATGGGCTGCGCGCCCTGCAGGCCCATTTCCACGACGACGAGCACGGCGGCTGGTTCGCGCAGGTGGGCCCTGACGGCGTCATGGACGACACCAAGATGGCCTACGCGCACGCGTTCGTGATCCTCGCCGCCGCGAGTGCCACAGCCGCGGGCCGTACGGGTGGCAGGGAACTCCTGGACGAGGCGCTGGCCACCTCGCTGACGCGGTTCTGGCGCGAGGACGACGGCATGGTCGTGGAGTCCTGGGACGCTGAGTTCACCGAGCTCGAGGACTACCGCGGGGTCAACGCGAACATGCACACCGTGGAGGCGTACCTGGCCGCCGCGGACGTCACCGGCGACGACGTGTGGCTCGAGCGGGCGATCCGGATCACCAAGCGCGTGGTGGACGACTTCGCTCGCGGATCCTCATGGCGCATCCCGGAGCACTTCGACTCCCGGTGGGGCCACCTGCCCGACTACAACATGGACCACCCCTCGGACGCGTTCCGGCCCGCCGGGGCGACGGTGGGGCACTGGTTCGAGTGGAGCAGGCTCGCCCTGCATGGCCGGTCCGCCCTGGAGGCGCGCGGCCGGACCCCCGAGGGTTGGATGCTCGAGGGCGCCCGGGAGCTGTTCGAGCTGGGTGTGCGCGAGGGCTGGGACGTCGACGGCGCCGACGGCTTCGTCTACACGGTCGACTTCGAGGGGCAGCCGCTGGTGCGGGAGCGGATGCACTGGGTCGTCACCGAGGCGATCGGGGCCGCGGCCGCCCTGTACCGGGCCACCGGTGAGGAGCACGTCGAGGCCTGGTACCAGCTGTGGTGGGAGTACGCGGCGGTGCATCTCATCGACGAGGAGTCCGGCTCGTGGATCCACGAGCTCGACGCCGAGAACGAGCCGAGCGCTACCGTCTGGACCGGCAAGCCCGACATCTACCACGCCATCCAGGCGACCCTCATCCCGAGGCTGCCCCTGGCCCCGGTCCTGGCCCCGGCCCTGGCGCGCGGCCTCCTCGATACCTGACCCGTAAGCACGCGCGAACCCCCACGCGCGAACCCGCACGCGCGAACCCCACACGTGAGTGCTGGCGTTCTCGCTCACGCCTCAAGAGATGGCCGTGATCGCCAGCACTCGATTGCTGGGCGGGGGTGCAGGGCCGATTCGCAGTGAGGTTACGGCACCAGCACGACCTTGCCGAAGACCTCGCCCGAGGCCATCAGGCGGTGCGCCTCGGCCGCCTCCCGCAGCGGGAGTCGCGCCTGGATGACCGGCCGGACCAGCCCGCGCTCGACGAACCCCCACGCGTCCTTCCGGACAGCCGAGATGATGGCGGCCTTCTCCGATGCGGTCCGACGGCGCAGCACGGTCCCGTGGATCGTGAGCCACCGTTGCAGCACGGGACCGAGGTCAAGGGTGCCGGTGGTCCCCTTCTGCAACCCGATCACCACGAGCTGACCGTGCTCGGCCAGGGCTCTGACATTGCGCTCGAGGTAGGCGGCCCCGACGACGTCGAGGATCACGTCCACGCCACGTCCGCCCGTGCTCTCCCGCACGACGTCCACGAAATCCTCGGAACGGTGGTCGATCCCGACGTCGGCACCCAGGTCCACGCAGCGGGCCACCCGGTCCGGGCCGCCCGCAGTGACGAGCACGGTGGCGCGCATTGCCTTGAGGAGCTGTATCGCCGTCGTGCCGATGCCACCGGAACCGCCGTGGACGAGCGCGGAGCGACCCTCGTTGCCGACCGGGTCGAGCCCGGCGACGGCGACGAGGTTCGACCACAGAGTGCACATCGCCTCCGGCAGACCCGCCGCGTCGACGAGGTCCACGCCGTCGGGCACCGGGAGGAGGTTCTGCGCCGGGGCGAGCGCCAGGTCGGCATAACCACCGCCGTCGAGCAGGGAGCAGACCCGGTCACCCACGGACGCCCCGTCCACGCCGGGCCCGACGGCGACGATCACGCCGGAGACCTCCAGGCCGGGCCAGTGCGGGGCGCCGGGCGGCGGCGGGTGCAGTCCCTGGAGCTGGAGCAGGTCGGCCCGGTTGACGCCGGCCGCCGCCACGCGGATGAGCACCTCGGACGGGCCGGGCACGGGATCGGGCAGCTCGGCCCACCGGAGGACCTCCGGTCCGCCGGTCCCGCGGGTGATGATCGCTCTCATGCCGCAGAGCCTACGGCGGTTCGTTTCGACCGGCGGCGCGGGTTTGCGACACAATGGGGCGCGCATCGGGAGGGTTGACAGAGCGGCCGAATGTGACGGTCTTGAAAACCGTTGTGCCCCAACAGCACCAAGGGTTCGAATCCCTTACCCTCCGCCGGAACTGCTGCGCACCCGGGCCTGCGCATGGTCCGGAGGTCCCGCCGCGACCTTCGTTCGTCAACAAGGATGGGCGGGTGCATGAAGAGGACTTGGAGCCGGCCGACCTGATCCGCACCTCCGGTGTGGTGCTGCGGCTCGGCCGGATGATGCTCTCTGCCGGGGCGGGCTCGTACCGGGTCAAGAACTCGATGCGACGGACCGCGCTCGCTCTCGGCCTGGACCGGCACGAGGCGCACGTCACGCTGACCGAGATCACCGCCACCTCGCACCGGGGCCCGATCTTCCGTACCGAGGTCGCCGAGCAGCGGGCGATCGGCGTCAACGCGGACCGGCTGGACCGGTTGGCCTCCTTCGTCGCGGGCACGCGCCCAGAGCTGAGCGTCGACGAGGTCGAGGCGGAGCTTGACCGCATCGAGGAGCGCCCACCGCTATACGGCCCGGCGGTCACTGCGGGGGCGGTGGCGCTGGCCTGCGCCGCGTTCGCGTTCCTGAACAACGGCGGCCCGCTGGAGTGCGCGGCCGTGTTCGTCGCCGCGGGGCTGGGCCAGACCCTGCGCGGGCTCCTGCAGCGCCGTCACCTCAACCAGTTTGCGGTCACCGCTCTCGCTGCGGCCGTGGCGTGCTCCCTCTACGCCCTCGTGGTGCTCGGGCTGGAGCGCCTCGACCTCGCCGACCCGTCCCAGGAGGCCGGTTACATCTCGGCAGTGCTGTTCCTCGTCCCCGGCTTCCCGCTCGTCACCGCGGTGCTCGACCTGGTCCGGCTGGACATCTCAGCGGGGATCTCGCGCGTCGTCTACACGGCGATGATCCTGCTCTCCACCGGCATGTCGGTCTGGGTGATCGCGATGGTCGCCGGAATGGAGTCGGCACCGGCCCAGGCTCACCTGCAAGGCGTGCTGCTCGTGGTTCTGCAGCTCCTGGCGAGTGCGGTCGCGGCGGGCGGGTTCGCGTTGTTGTTCAACACCCCCGCTCGAGTCGCCCTGATCTCAGCAGGCATCGGCGGGATCGCCAACGTCGGACGGCTGGTGCTGATCCATGCCGGGATGGCCGGTCAGGCGGCGACGCTGTTGGCCGCCGTCGCGGTCGGGCTGTTGGCCGCTGCGGTGGTCGCCCGGACCAATCTCTCCCGGGTCACGCTCTCCGTGCCCGCCGTGGTGATCATGGTGCCGGGCGTGGCCGTGTACCGCGCTCTGGTCCACCTGAACAACGGCGAGATCTCCGCCGCGCTCGGTAGCGGGGTGGAAGCGACGATCGTGATCATCGCGATCGGCGTCGGCCTCGCGGTGTCCCGGATGCTCACCGACCGCGGCTGGGCGTTCGACCGATAGCGCGGCTTTTGCTCGCGAGTCACGCAGCCCGGTAGCCTGTCACCTGACCCTGGAGACGTCGCATAGTCCGGTCTAGTGCGCATCCCTGCTAAGGATGTGAAGGAGCAATCCTTCCGTGGGTTCAAATCCCACCGTCTCCGCGTGTGTGATGTCGCAAGACATCGGCGACAGCCCCCGAGCCCTCCCCGGTTCGGGCTCTTTCGCGTTTCGGGGTGGTAGTTCGTGGTGGGGCCGGTGACCCGCCTGGGTGGACCCCGGTATCGTCGAACCCATGGAAACACGTGAGCTCGGCCGGACCGGCCGACAGGTAGGGGTCGTCGGACTGGGTTGCTGGCAGATCGGGGCGGACTGGGGCGACGTCTCGCAGGAGCACGCGCTCGGTGTCCTGTCCGCCGCTGCCGACGCCGGCGTCACCTTCTTCGACACCGCCGACGTCTACGGCGACGGGCGCAGCGAGCGGCTCATCGGCCGGTTCCGCGCCGAGCGCACCGCTCCGAACATCACGGTCGCCACCAAGATGGGGCGCCGCTCGGACCCACACGTCCCCGCGGCCTACACCCTCGACACGTTCCGTGCGTGGACGGACCGCTCCCGCACGAACCTCGGCGTGGACACCCTGGACCTGCTCCAGCTGCACTGCCCGCCGCCGCCGGTACTGGAGCGCCAGGGGGTGTACGACGATCTCGACACGCTCGTCCAGGAGGGTCGCACGGCGGCGTACGGCGTCTCGGTGGAGACCGTCGACGAGGCACTGACCGCGATCGCTCGACCCGGCGTCGCGACGATCCAGATCGTGCTCAACATCTTCCGCCGCAAGCCGCTGGAGCAGGTGCTTCCCGCGGCCGCGGAGGCCGGTGTCGGCATCATCGCCCGCGTGCCCCTCGCGAGCGGGCTGCTCACCGGCACGTACGACGAGACGACGACGTTCGCACCGAACGACCACCGCACGTTCAACCGCCACGGTGAGAGCTTCGACGTCGGCGAGACGTTCTCCGGTGTCCCGTTCGAGGTGGGCGTCGAGGCCGCACGGCGCGTCGCCGCACTCACCCCTGGTGGGGCGACGACGGCGCAGTACGCCCTGCGATGGCTCGTCGACCAGGGGGTCTCCACGGTGATCCCCGGTGCCCGGTCCGCTGAGCAGGCCCGCGCGAACGCCGCTGCCGCGGACCTCGCCCCGATCACCGCGGAGGACGATGCTCGGCTCGTCGCGATCTATGACGAGCTGATCCGGGCCCACGTGCACGGGCGCTGGTAGGCCCTCGCGCCGATGTGACGAGAATTACG
>JAENWO010000266.1 GCA_016649925.1 Actinomycetales bacterium | reverse complement strand
GCCTCGTAGCGGTCGCGCAGGCCCTTGAGGATCTCGATCGTGTGCGAGAGCGTGGGCTCCTGCACCTGGATCGGCTGGAACCGGCGCTCGAGCGCGGCGTCCTTCTCGATGTGCTTGCGGTACTCGTCCAGGGTGGTGGCCCCGATGGTCTGGAGCTCACCCCGGGCCAGCATCGGCTTGAGGATGCTGGCGGCGTCGATCGCACCCTCGGCGGCACCCGCACCGACGAGCGTGTGGATCTCGTCGATGAACAGGATGATGTCGCCCCGGGTGCGGATCTCCTTGAGCACCTTCTTCAGGCGCTCCTCGAAGTCACCGCGGTAGCGGGAGCCGGCCACGAGCGCACCGAGGTCGAGCGTGTAGAGCTGCTTGTCCTTGAGTGTCTCGGGCACGTCACCGCGCACGATGTCCTGCGCCAGGCCCTCGACGACGGCCGTCTTGCCGACACCGGGCTCACCGATCAGCACGGGATTGTTCTTCGTGCGCCGGGAGAGCACCTGCATGACGCGCTCGACCTCTTTGACCCGACCGATCACCGGGTCGAGCTTGTTCTCGCGCGCGGCCTGGGTGAGGTTCCGGCCGAACTGGTCCAGGACCGCAGAGCCCGACGGCGTCCCCTCGGTGGGGCCGCCGGCCGAGACCGGCTCCTTGCCCTGGTAGCCCGACAGCAGCTGGATGACCTGCTGACGCACCCGGTTGAGGTCCGCGCCGAGCTTGGTCAGCACCTGTGCGGCGACGCCCTCACCCTCGCGGATCAGGCCGAGCAGGATGTGTTCGGTGCCGATGTAGTTGTGGCCGAGCTGGAGCGCCTCGCGCAGCGACAGCTCAAGGACCTTCTTCGCCCGCGGTGTGAAGGGGATGTGCCCCGACGGCGCCTGCTGACCCTCACCGATGATCTCCTGCACCTGCTGGCGCACGGCCTCGAGCGAGATGTTGAGGGACTCCAGGGACTTGGCGGCGACACCCTCACCCTCGTGGATGAGCCCGAGCAGGATGTGCTCGGTGCCGATGTAGTTGTGGTTGAGCATCCGTGCCTCTTCTTGGGCAAGGACGACCACCCGACGAGCACGGTCAGTGAATCTCTCGAACATCTCTGGACTCCTCACGGGCCGGGACCAAGAACACCTCGGTCATGGCGGTGTTCATCGATGCTAACCGCGTGGGGCGCCCAGTCCTGCCCCTGTTCGCCAGAGGCGGAGCGCCCGTCCGGCGGCCGGACGCTGCTGGATCGGCCCGCGTCACAGCCGTCGGCGGAACTCGGAGAGGGCATCCGCGCTGAACAGGACGAAACGCACCAGGTCCACCCCGGCCGCGGCACCCCGTTGATCCGCACCCCGCAGGGCGCTGACCGCCACCTCGGCGACGTCGCTCATCGCCCATCCGTAGCTGCCCGCGCTGACGGCGGGGAACGCCACGGAACGCGCGCCCAGCCCGACCGCCACCGCCAGGCTCTCGGTGAAGCAGGAGGCGAGCAGGGCCGGGTTGTCCTGGCCGGCGTGCACGTTCGGGCCCACGGTGTGGATCACCCAACGCGCGGGCAGCGCACCGGCGCCGGTGGCTACCGCGCGGCCCACGGGCAGACCCTGCGGCAGCGACGTGGCTCGCAGCTCTCGGCACTCCCGACCCAGCTCCGGGCCCGCGGCCGCGTGGATCGCCCCGTCCACCCCGCCCCCACCGAGCAGGGACGAGTTCGCCGCGTTCACGACGGCGTCCACGAGCTGGGTGGTGATGTCACCCTGCACGGCTTCGAGGCGCATGCTCCATCGTTGCACCACCGGCGCGCTCGCACTCAACCCCACCCCGCGCACGGGTCCTCAGGTGTCGAGGAGGACCGTGACGGGGCCGTCGTTGACCGACTCGACCGCCATCTCCGCACCGAACACACCGGTCTCGGTCGGGATCCCGCGGGCTCTCAGCGCCTCGACGAGGGCATCGACGAGCGGCTCCGCGACCAGGCCGGGCGCGGCCCCGGACCAGGACGGCCGCCGGCCCTTGCGGGTGTCGCCGTAGAGGGTGAACTGGCTGACCACGAGCACGGCGGCACCCGGTGTGTCCGCGACGCACGCGTCCTCGCGCAGGATGCGCAGCTCGGCGATCTTCCGGGCGGTCGTGGCGACCTGGGCCGCAGTGTCCTCCGGGGCGACGGCAACGAGCGCGAGGATCCCCACCCCGATGCGACCGACCACGACGCCGTCCACGCGGACACAGGCGGAGGACACCCGCTGCAGGACGGCGCGCACGGCTCAGCGCAGCCCGACGGGCGCGTCCGCACCGAACGCGGGCCGCACGGCGCCGGCGGGTTCGCCGTGACCGAGGACCTGCACCTGCGCCCAGGGCCAGAAGCCCTCCACGCCAAGGCGGTGCAGGGCAGCGGCGAGCACCACGGGACGCGGGCGGCCAGCGCCGTCGGAGATCTTGAACGCGACCGCACGCCCGTCCGGCAGGGCCGCGGCGTAGATGCCCTCGGCACCGTCCTTGGCGATCAGGCCGGGCACGGACTCCATCGCCGCGGTCACGTCCCGGCCGGTGCCGCCGACGAGCCACGGGTTCGCGCTCATCACGCGGGCGATGCGTCCTTCCGGGGTGTCGGCCGGCGCCGTCGCCAGCCGGGCGAACCCGCGCGCCAGGCCCAGGACAGTGGTGGAGAACAGTGCCGCGCCGCACCCGTCGACGCCGACGTGGCGGGGCCGCACTCCGGTCAGGTCGGCCAGCGTGTCGGCGATCGCGTGCTGCAGCGGATGGGCAGGGTCCCGGTACCGAGCGGTGGGCCACCCCGCCGCCCGGCAGGTGGCCAGCATCGCGGAATGCTTGCCCGAGCAGTTCTGCGTGAGCGCGGACGGACCCCGCCCGGCGGCCCTCCACGCCGCGGCGGCGGCCGGGTTCAGGGGCAGGTCTGCGGTGTTCTCCAGGTCGGCCTCGCTCAGGTGAGCGGACGCGAGGGTGGAGCGGACCACCTCCAGGTGCCGCGGCTCCCCGTTGTGGGACGCGCAGGCCAGGGCGAGCTGCTCGTCGTCGAGGCGCACGCCGACCCGCAGCATGGCCAGCGCCTGCAACGGCTTGACCGAGGAGCGCGGGTAGATCTCCTGCTCCGGCTCACCCCGGGAGAGGACGAGCGCGCCGTCCGCGTCGCACGCCACGAGGTGCCCGGTGTGCACGGACTCCACGAGCTGCCCGCGGACCACCCAGGCGAGCGGCTCCCCCGGCGCGGGGGCCGTCAGGACGGGGGGCGGTTTCACCAACGGCTCCCGCCGCGGGGGCCGCGGCTGTACCGGGCGACGGCAGGACGCACGTCCGCGAGGTAGATCCCGGCCGGGACCACGGCGATGAGGATGAAGAACGTCACGCCGGAGATGCCCAGTGGCGGCGGGATGCCGAGGAAGCCGATGACGACGGCGAGCGCGACGATCGCGAGCCAGAAGCCCTTCGTCCGCTTGTCGGCCGCCTCGAACCCCGAGGCCGGGCGGCGCAGCACGTCGACGAACGCCCAGACCTCGAGGGCGAACCCGACCAGGGCGAGGCCGAGGAAGAGGTACAGCTGGATGGTCGCGATCACCCGTCGAGCCTACGTGAGGTGCGGGCGCGGGCGGCAGTGCGGATCTGCGAAAGCGCGGATCAGGGCAGCACGTGCAGCCGCAGGTCCCGCGCGGCTTCGGCGAGGCGACCCTCGGCGGCGGCGAAGACGACGCCTGCCTCCTCGAGCAGCAGCGCCGCCGCGAGGTGCAGCCCGTCCCCGGCCCGCAGACCGATCTCCTCGGCGAGCGCGGCGGCCCGGTCGGCGAGGCCCGCTGTCACCTCCACCTTGCGCAGCGCGGGCCACAGCGCCTGCCACCTCTCGAGCGCCTGCGCGTACTGTGCGTCGGTGAGGTGCCCGCTGCGCTCCCCTGCGCGCAGCACGGCGCGTAGCTCGGCGTCGGCCAGTCGGCTCGTGACGACGGCGTCCGCCCGGTTCCACAGGGCGCACATCAGCTCGGTGGACGGCTCGGGGAGCACGAGCTTGAGCAGGGCGCTCGTGTCGAAGTAGACGAAGCTCATCGGGTGCGTGCGGTCACCGGCGCAGCCGGCGCACGAGGCCGGAGACGGCGTGCGCTGCGGCTGGGACCTTGCCCTCGGGCGGCGTCGCGGTGGGCCGTTCGGCGGCCGGCGCGCTGATCAGGCCGTCCCGTTCGAGGGAGGTGAGCAGGTCCGTGCCGGCCACACCGGTGAGCCGGGCGACCGGGATCCCCCGCTCGGTGACGACGATCTCCTCGCCTTCCCCGACCCGCTCGATCCAGTGCTTGAGCTGAGACCTCAGGCTGCTCACCGGGACGTCCATGCCAACAGCCTAGCCGTGCCGGAACCCGCCGGGGTCGAGGTTCACGAGGACGTCCCGGGCCTGGTCGCCGGTCATCCCGGTGAGCTCCAGGAGGTCCACGACGAGGGAACGCAGCAGCACGACCAGGGTCTGCGCGCGCCACCCGCTGAAGCCCTTCGGGTCCAGCCG
>JAENWO010000198.1 GCA_016649925.1 Actinomycetales bacterium | reverse complement strand
GCTTATTCACAATGACTAGAAAGGAGGAACTAGGTACGGCGCGTCGAGTGAAGTGACGGTACATTTCTGAAAGAATTGGGTTACGATACTGAATCCTAGAAACGGACCGCCACCCATGTATCATACAACCGGCTTCAGCTCGGACGAAATCACGACTCTCTGCGCCTTGTGCCATCAGCCGCAGCTGCCCGTTCGCGGACAGGCGGGTGTACCCGCGACTGCCCAACTCCCGATCGAACCCCGACACATACGGCGCCAACGGTCCAACCACCCTGACCACCAACCGACCAGCCATCACCGACCAACTCCTCTCCCAACATCCGTGAGAGGAGCATCCGCCTACAGCCTGCGATTATGCAGAACTCTTCAGCAGCGAACGCAGCCCGAGACCCCCCGACAGAGCGAGAAACACCCCGCCAGCCAACCGAGTCCGCATAACCACGGGTTCTGCATACTGCGCCCCGCATACCGCGTGGATGACGTCGTACTTCGGGTACGGGGACCAGAAGTCGCTGACCAGCACCGTGTCCGGAGACAGGGCGGGCACCGCCCCGGCCTCGTCCATCGCCACCGCGGCGCGGCGCGGCGCGTCGAGACGGTGTAGCGGGTCAGGGCCTCGGTGCGGGCGGCGTGGATCCACCCCAGGGCACCGTCGACACGGGCACCGGCTCTGGTCCACCGGCGAGCACGTCCGCGGCTCCCAGTGCGCTCTTGAGTGCGTCGTCGAAGCCGTCCAGCCCGGCGGCGGCGGCGGTGTACCAGCCCGCCAGGGAGCCCTCGCTGACCGGTGCGCCGACCACCTCGCCCAGCAGCTCGGCGGTCCGGGCCAGCGGCAGATGCTGGCCGGCCAGCAGGTAGGTGCCCAACGCCCGCACCCCGGGCCCGTACTGGGCCCGGGGCACCCACCCCCGCCGGCGCCGCGCCCATCCTTGACCTGCCCACAACCGCACAGGCGATGCTCGATCTGGTGCTCGACCACCCGCAGCACGACCCGGGGCAGGTCGAAGACCTGCCGGGTCCCGGTGGAGGTCACCGGCGCCTGCGCCAGCGACGCCCCAGGAGTCCCCGCACGCCGCCGGGGCGTGGCGCACCACCTCATCGGGGCGCTGCACCTGCCGCAACGTCTTTCCTTCCCGCCCCGGCTGCCCGCCCGTCCTGCGGTCGCTGCGTTCGCGCCGCGACCGCGGCGCCGGCTTCTCCTAGCCCTCACCAGACGGCGGCCTGCTGGAGTTGCGCGGGTTGCGCCCCAGCCGCGCCTCCAGCTCCGCGACCCGCGCGCGCAGCAGCGCGATCTCCTGCTCCGCCAAGCGGTCCCGCTCGCCCGAGACACGCTCCAGCTCAACCCACTTGCGCTCCAACTCGGCCGACGCGCGTTCCAGCTCCCGCAGCGCCGCCACCTGCTCGATGTACAACTCACACGACAGCCGTAGCTCCGCGTTCAGCGCGCGCAACTCACCCAGCTCGGCGCGCAACGCCCGCTCCACCACCGAAAGCTCAGCCACACCGAGGCGCCCAAGGGGGGGAAGAAGCGCGGTCACCGACACCAGAGGCGATGCCGACTCACCACCACAGCGGCGATCACAGCGCCATGATCAAGCGGCCACGCCGATCACGACCCAAGAAGCTGCTGAGTAGTTACGAACCGACGAACCCGACACGACAAGCTGAGCGTCCTTCTGAAACTGAAGGGTGAGTGCCGAGGTGGGAGTGCGTGGCCCAAGGCGGCCCGGGCGTGGACCGAAAACACGGGTTTGCAGAGAACCGGAATCCTCGAATCCACGCCTGTTGCAACGCTCTTCGCCTGTGGAGCGGGTGACGGGAATCGAACCCGCGCCATCAGCTTGGGAAGCTGAAGTTCTACCATTGAACTACACCCGCACGTCGGCCCCGAGGGCCTTCGCGTCGCCCAGCATACCCAAGGCGGCGCCCCAGGTTCATCTCCGCCCAGTTCGCGGAGATGCCCGCGGTCGCGTCCGGCGGAAGCGTCCAGCCGGACCAAGTCCTCGGCGTCGACCCGCGGAAAACAATACGGTGGGCTGATCACCGATGTCGAGCACCGACGTCGTCACCGACACGCACATCAGGGAGCACCGTGAGCGCCTCACCGATCGACGCGACGAGCACCAGCGCCTGGGCCGGCCTCACCGCCCACCGGGACGCCCTCGAGCCGGACCTGCGCGCCTGGTTCGCCAGCGACCCCGAGCGGGCGCAGCGTCTGACGCTCGACGTGGCTGACCTGCACGTCGACCTGTCCAAGAACCTCGTCACTGACGAGACCCTGGCCCTGCTCGTCCGTCTCGCCGAGGAGGTCGGCCTCGCCGACCGGCTCGCCGCGATGTTCGCCGGGGAGCACATCAACGTGACCGAGGACCGCGCGGTGCTGCACACCGCGCTGCGCCGTCCGGCGGGCGCCTCCCCGGGGCTCGTCGTCGACGGGCGGGACGTCGACGCCGACGTGCACGCCGAGCTGGCGAAGGTCTACGCGTTCGCGGAGAAGGTGCGCAGCGGCGCGTGGACGGGTGTCACCGGCCAGCCTGTCGCCACCGTCGTCAACATCGGTATCGGCGGCTCCGACCTCGGCCCGGTGATGGCCTACGAGGCGCTGCAGGAGTACGTGCAGGACGGGCTCGCGGTCCGCTTCGTCTCCAACATCGACCCCACGGACATTGCCGAGACGACGAGCGGCCTCGACCCGGAGACGACCCTCTTCATCGTTGCCTCGAAGACGTTCGGCACGTTGGAGACCCTCACGAACGCGCGCCTGGCCCGCGAGTGGCTGTGGACCGGACTGCTCTCGGCGGGTGCGATCGTGGACACCGACGACGCCCGTACGTAGGCAGTGGCCCAGCACTTCGTAGCCGTCTCCACGGCGCTGGACAAGGTCGCCGCGTTCGGCATCGACCCGGCCAACGCCTTCGGGTTCTGGGACTGGGTCGGCGGACGCTACTCGGTGGACTCCGCGATCGGGGCGTCCCTGGCGATCGCGATCGGCCCGGAACGGTTCGCGGAGTTCCTCGCCGGCTTCCACGCCGTCGACGAGCACTTTCGCGGCACGCCGTTCGTGCAGAACGTGCCCGTCCTGCTCGGGCTGCTCAACGTCTGGTACGTCAACTTCCTCGACGCCGCGACCCACGCCGTCCTGCCCTACGCGCAGCACCTGCACCGCTTCCCCGCGTACTTGCAGCAGCTGACGATGGAGTCGAACGGCAAGTCCGTGCGCTGGGACGGCTCACCGGTGACCACGGAGACCGGTGAGGTCTTCTGGGGCGAACCCGGCACGAATGGGCAGCACGCGTTCTACCAGCTGATCCACCAGGGCACCCGGCTCATCCCTGCGGACTTCATCGCCGTCGCGAACCCCGCGCACCCGCTGCGCGACGGTGACACCGACGTGCACGCTCTGTTCCTGGCGAACTTCTTCGCCCAGACGAGGGCGCTCGCCTTCGGCAAGACGGCCGAGGAGGTCCGGGCCGAGGGCGCCGCCGAGAGAAGCGTCTCGGCGCGCGTGTTCGCCGGGAACCGCCCGACGACGTCGATCCTGGCCCCCGCGCTCACTCCTTCGGTGCTCGGGCAGCTCATCGCGCTGTACGAGCACATCACGTTCGTCCAGGGCGTGGTCTGGGGCATCGACAGCTTCGACCAGTGGGGCGTCGAGCTGGGCAAGGTGCTGGCGAGCGAGATCGCCCCCGCCGTCGCTGGTGACGCCGGGGTCCTCGCGGGTCAGGACCCTTCCACCCAGGGCCTGATCAGGTACTACCTCGGCCTCCGCGGCTGACCCAGGGCAGCGGCCCTCGGCTCGCGGGGAGCTGGAGCGGATCGAGGGTCGAGTTAGGTGGTGCGCGTCGAGTTAGGTGTTCGTGGCCGACTGACTCGACGCGAAGCCTCTGACTCGGCGGGCAGCCTCAAGCCCGGCGGGAAGCCCGGCGGGAAGCCCGGCGGGAAGCCCGGCGGGAAGCCCGGCGGGAAGCCGGGCGGGGCCTCGGCCTCCGCGGATGGAGTCGCGAAGACCCGGTTCACGCTCGATGTCGCATCCGTGCGGCAGAGCGACCACTGAGACCCCGGCCGCGGCGAACTACTCGCGGACGCCGCCGGGTGCATCGCCGAGCGGAACGGTGGCCGGCCGGTCGCACGTGCTCGCCACGTCGACCGACCGGCCGTCACGCGCCGCGTCGAGCAGCGACTGCATGATGTCGAGCACCTGATACGCCAGTTGCCCGTTCGCGCGAGCCTCCGTGTCGGGCCGCGTCGTCGCGAGGTCGGCGAGTCCGTAGCCGCGCGCAGCACCCCTGTACCCCGCGTTGACCGGGAGCGTTGTCCAGTCGGACCCGGCAAGATCGCGGATGCGCACGTCACCGTCGAATCCGTTCGGATCCGGCACGATCAGCGACGCCCGGGTACCGTGCACCTCGATGTTCGACGCACGTGTCGCGATCGCATCGAAGCTCATCATGAGCGTGGAGAGCGCTCCGGACTCGTGCACGAGCACGCCGGTGACGTGCGTGCCGACATTCACGGGAATCGTCTCGCCCGCGCGCGGCCCCGAGCCGATGGTTCTGGTCGCTCGCGTGTTGCTGGTAGCGCCGATAACGGATGCGACGGGCCCGAGTAACGTCACGAGCGCGGTCACGTAGTACGGTCCCATGTCGAGCAGGGGCCCTCCTCCGGGCTGGTAGTAGAAGTCCGGGTTCGGATGCCACCGCTCGTGGCCCGCCGTCACCATGGTCGCTGTCGCCGCGATGGGCGTCCCGATCAATCCATCGTCTACCGCCTTGCGAGCGGTCTGGATGCCGGTACCGAGCACGGTGTCGGGCGCGCAACCGACCCTCACCCCCGCCGCGACCGCCGCATCGAGAACGCGCCGGGCATCCGTCAGCGTCGCCGCGAGCGGCTTCTCGCCGTAAACATCCTTGCCGGCGGCGATCGCCTTCAGCGCGATCTCGGCGTGCGCTGCGGGGATCGTGAGGTTGAGTACAACGTCGACCGACGCATCCGAGACCAGCTCGTCGACCGTCAGTGCGCGCACACCCTGCTCATCGGCGACGGCCTGCGCACGCGCGGCATCGATGTCTGCAACCGCCACAAGGCGAACCGCCTCCAGCCGGGCGAACGTCTGCAGGTATGCCCCCGAGATCGCACCGCAGCCGACAATTCCGACCCTCATCGGCTGGCCCACAGCAAGCCCCTCTCCACGATTGTGCGCACATTCGCGTCGTCCAGCACCTCGAGCCTGTGCCCCGGCGTGCAGACGAAGATCCGCCCATGCCCCCACTCGCGCGTCCAGACCACGGG